>VGRF01000028.1 GCA_016875395.1 Deltaproteobacteria bacterium
CTAATGACCTTCGTTTGGCTCCGCCTCGCTGCGCGCTCCACTTGCTGGCGCCCCGCGCGTCGCCTCCGCGCGCAGAGAAGCGCGGCGCTGGCCGCGAGCGGTGTCGCGACGCGGGGCGCGGCCTGCGCGCCCGTCCCGATCGCGAGCGCGGCTACAGCGACCGCCCGCGCCGACATCGCCCAGCACGCACTGCGAGGGCCAGCAGCGGTGCGAGCAAGAGGGCTGCCGCACTCGGCTCCGCGACGGGCTGCGGAATGTTGAAGAAGAAGCTCTGCAGCGGTCCCGAGATCGTCGAGCCCGCGGCGAGGCCGACCGCGCCGATCGAGCAGGCGGTCGGGCTTCCCGTGCAGGTCGCGCTCGTGCCGAGGAAGGCGTTCCAACCGATCGAGTTCGAGAATGGCGTCGCGGGGAAAACCCCCAGGATTGAGCCGCCCGAGCTCGGGAACAACTCGAGCTCGAAGCGGCCTGCGCCGAGGCTGAAGAGCTGCAGGCTGTGGTCGCCAGGGGCGATGGAGCGCGCCACGATCGGATTCGTCATGCCGGGATAGATCGTGCGGAACGCGAACGTGCCGGTAGCCCCGGGGTTTTGGCTCCCAGCGTCCTCGACGTAGCTCCCGGTCAGCGTGCATGTCGTGACGCCCGACGCGAACGCGCATGGGCCCAGGCTGTAGAGACCCGTCCCACGTCCATCGGCGACGCCGTCACCGAGATCGCCGAGCCCCTGGTAGAGAAAGTCGCCGCTTGACGAAGTGGCGTGCCCCACGATCGGCGTGGCCGA
The DNA here is from genome assembly GCA_016875395.1 of Deltaproteobacteria bacterium. Lineage (NCBI taxonomy): Bacteria > Pseudomonadati > Myxococcota > Myxococcia > Deltaproteobacteria bacterium. The sequence goes on from VGRF01000028.1 coordinate 779, forward strand.
GGCGGCGCCGGGGACGAGGAGCAGCAAGGGAAGGAGGAACGCGCCCAGCGGGAGCATCAGTGCCTCTCCTTGGAGTGCACCCCTTCCCACAAGCGAGAGGCGCGATCGGCTCGAAAACGGGACACCCGCGGACACGCAGGAAGTGGGCAGGCAGCTTCTAAAGTGTCACGCGAAAGCTCGAATGCGAGCGATCTCCGACCCGCACTGCGGAAGGCGTGCGCAGCGTGGGGATCTTGGGCACGGTTCCTCCCCGCGTGACGCCGCCCCCCGACCAGAACCGCCGCTCCCTTCGCGACGTGCGCCTGCGCGGCTTCGCGGCGCGGGCGGACGTAGAGGAGGTGGAGCGCTTCCTCGCCGCGAAGAGCGCGGCGCTGCCAGCGGAGCCGGTCGCGCTGCTCGCGTGCGCGGGCCGCGTGCTCGCCGAGGACGTGCGCGCCGCGGTCTCGGTGCCGAGCTTCGCGCGCTCCGCGATGGACGGCTTCGCGGTGCGCGGCGAGGACACGTTCGGCGCCTCGGACTACGACCCAGTCACGCTGAAGGTGCTCGGGCAGACGCTGCCGGGTCGCCCGTTCGCAGGGCGTGTCGGCGTGGGCGAGGCGGTGCGCATCATGACCGGCGCGCCGATTCCGGACGGCGCGGACGCGGTCGTGATGGCCGAGGTGTGCGAGGAGCGCGGCGACGTCGTCTCCGTCAGCGAGCCGGTGACGCCGCAGAAGAACGTCGGCGCGATCGGCGAGGACATTCGCGCGGGCGAGGTCGTGCTGCGCGCGGGCCGGCGCCTGCGCGCCCAGGATGCGGGGCTACTCGCATCGATCGGCGTCGCGCGCGTGCTGTGCCACCGCCGCCCGCGCGTGCAGCTCGTGATCACGGGCGACGAGCTGCTGCCGCCGGGTGCGAAGCCGGCCGGCGCGCGCATCGTCGACAGCAACTCGGTCGTGCTGCGCGCGCTCGCCCTGCGCGACGGCGGCGCCGCGCTCGAGTGCTCGCCGCTGCCCGACCGCCGCGACGTGATTCGGCTCGCGCTGCAGGCGAGCGACGCCGACGTGATCCTCGTCTCCGGCGGCAGCTCGGTCGGCATCGAGGACCACGCGCCCGGGCTGGTTGCGGAGCTCGGCACGCTCGACTTCCACGGCGTCGCGATGCGGCCCTCGAGCCCAGCCGGAGTCGGGCGCATCCCGCGCAGGGCGAAGGAGTACGCCGCCGCGAGCGAGCCCGCGCCGGGTGAAGCCTTCGTGTTCTTGCTGCCTGGCAACCCCGTGAGCTGCCTGTGCGCCTACGAGTTCTTCGCAGGGCCCGTGATCCGCGCGCTCGGCGGTCGCCCGCGCGCATGGCCGCATCGCCGCGTGCGCCTGCCCCTCGCGCGCAAGCTGGCGTCGCAGATCGGGCGCGTGGACTACGTGCGCGTCGCGATCGAGGACGGCCGCGTGACTCCGCTCGCGACTTCCGGCGCGAGCATCCTCTCCTCCACCGTGCGCGCTGCGGGCTGCGTGATCGTGCCGCGTGGGCGCGAGGGCATGGCGGAAGGTGAGGAAGTCGAGGTGCTGCTCTACGACGAGGAGCTGTCGTGAAACAGCGCCAGTTCCTCGAAGTGCTCGATCGCGACGAAGCCGAAGCGCGCTGGCGCGCGGCGATTCACGTCGCGCACGCGGGCATCGAAGAGGTCGCGCTCGCCGAGGCGCTCGGGCGCGTGCTCGCCGAAGACGTGCGTGCCGACGTCGACGTGCCCGCGTTCGATCGCAGCAACATGGACGGCTTCGCCGTGCGCGCGGCCGACACCTACGGCGCGAGCGAAGAGGAGCCGCGGCGCCTGACGCTTCTCGCGGAGACGATTCCGACCGGCGTCGCGCCGAGCGGCGAAGTCGCGCCGGGCGCCGCGATGACGATCGCGACGGGCGGCATGCTGCCGCGCGGCGCGGACGCGGTGGTGCCGGTCGAGAACACCGATGTCGACGGCGGCGCGCTGATCGTGCGGCGCGCCGTGGTGCCCGGCGGCAGCGTCTCGTTCGCGGGCACCGACATCGGCCAGGGCGAGACGGTGCTCTTCGCCGGCACGCGCCTCACCTCGCGCGAGACCGGCGTGCTCGCGGCGATCGGGCGAGCGCGCGTCGCGGTCGTGAAGAAGCCCGTCGTCGCGATCCTCTCGACCGGCGACGAGATCGTGCAGCCAGGCGAAGCGCTCATGCCGGGCGGCGTCTACGACAGCAACGCGCGCATCCTGAGCGACGCCGTGCGCGAGCTCGGCGCCGAGCCGCGCTTCCACGGTGCGTTCCGCGACGACGAGCCTGCGCTGCGCCGCGCGCTCGCGAGCGCGCTCGAGGGCGCCGACCTCGTGCTGCTCTCGGGCGGCACCTCGAAGGGCGAGGGTGATCTCAACGCGCGCGTGGTGGGCGACCTGACACCTGGGATCGTCGTCCACGGGGTCGCGCTGAAGCCCGGCAAGCCGATCTGTCTCGCTGCGCACGGCGCGCTGCCCGTCGTGATCCTGCCGGGCTTCCCCACCTCCGCGATCTTCACCTTCCACGAGTTCGTCGCGCCGGTGCTGCGCGAGATGAGCGGGCTCAGCGCGGCAAAGCGCGAGACGGTGCGCGCGCGCATGGCGCTGCGCACGAACTCCGAGCGCGGGCGGCTCGAGTACTTGCTCGTCGGCCTCGTGACGCGGAGCGACGGGCAGCTCGCCGCGTACCCGATGGGCAAGGGCAGCGGCTCGGTCACGACGTTCTCGCGCGCCGACGGCTTCGTGCGCATCGAGCGCAACGTCGAGATCGTCGACGCGGACGACGCGGTGGACGTGACGTTGTTAGGGAGGGAGATCGAGCCCGCGGACCTGGTGGTGGTCGGCAGCCACTGCGCGGGCCTCGACCTGATCGCCGGCGCGCTCGTGCGCGAAGGCTTCAGCGTGAAGGTGCTCGCGGTCGGTAGTCAGGGTGGCCTCGCCGCCGCCGAGCGCGGCGAGTGCGACGCAGCGCCGATTCACCTGCTCGATCCGAGGACGAACCTCTACAACGCGCCGTTCCTGAACGCAGACCTGAAGTTGTTACGGGGCTACACGCGCATGCAAGGAGTCGTCACGCGCCCCGACGAGCTGCGCGACACCGAAGAGCTGCTCGCCGACGCGAGTCTGCGCATGGTGAATCGCAATCGCGGCGCCGGGACGCGCGTGCTGATCGATCGGCTGCTCGCAGGGAGGAAGCCGCCGGGCTTCGCCTACGAGCCGCGCTCGCACTACGCGGTGGCGGCGGCGGTCGCGCAGAAGCGCGCGGACTGGGGCGTCACGATCGAGACCGTGGCGCGCGAGAAGGGGCTGCGCTTCCGCGCGCTCGCGAACGAGAGCTACGACTTCGCGATTCCCGCCGCGCGCTGGGATCGCCCCGCCGTCGCGGCGCTGCGAAGACTGCTCGAGCCGGGCTCGCTGCTGCGAGCGCGCCTCGAGGCCGCGGGCTTCGGCACGCCGCGCGACTAAAGCGCGGCGTCAGCCTCTGCGAGCGCGCCGACGCCACACCCAGAGCGCGATCGCGCCAGTGAGCGCGAGCAGTAGGGTCACCGCCGGCTCCGGCACCGGGGTTCCGAACGCGATGCTGGAGCCACTGCCTGCCAGGTCGAAGGGATCGCCGATGCGCGCGTAGCCGCCCGTCTCGAAGCCCGGCCCGCTGACTTGGACTTCCATCGTGTAGGTCACGACGTCTGTGGGCGCGAGAATCCCGAGGTCGATCGTCGTGATGAGCGAGTTGAACGTGTACCCCGCGACGTTGTTCGACTCCGAGAACCCCGTGCTGCCGAGATCGACGCCGCTCTTGGTGAGCGTGATGCCACTCGCGCCGCCGCGAAGCTCGGCCGCGGAGAAGAACACGACGCTGCCGTTCACCGCGAGCTCGATCCGGTAGCGAGCCATCGTGTCGTTGCCGAACTGGACACTCGCGTAGTCGAGCAGCGTGAGCTCTCCGGGCTTGATGATGAGCGTGATCGAGTTCGGTCCGGCCGTAGCCGGACTGTCGGTCCAGGTCGTGCGCGAGAGCAAGCTGAGCGGTCCCGGGTCGCCGTTGAAGAAGGTGCCGTCCGCTTGCAGCGCGGAGAAGATGCCGAGCGCCGTCTCGTTCTGCGCGGCGAAGGCGAAGGCGTCGCTCGGCTGTCCCGTCGAGCAGCCGCTGCCGGCGATGTTGCAGCGCGAAGCGCCGTCGCTCGTCGTGACCTGCGAGCTGAGCGCGCCGCCGGCTTGCGGTCCATCGCTGTCGGTCACGGGTCCGCTCGAATACAGCGCAAATGTCGTGATGATCGGCGCCGCGGCGGCCGCGCCCGCGAGCGACAGCGTGATGAGCATGGCGAGCAGCGGGCGGATCGAGCGGCAGCCGAGCATTGCGTTCTCCTGGGTGGAAGGCGGGCGCGTCGCGCCTACCCAACAAGTGGCGCGTTTCGCGGCGCTGTGACGAATGCGAGCTGTCGTAGAAACACACGACACGCCGGGCGGCGGGCCCGCTCGGCTCGCCACGGGCGCCGAGTCGTGGATTCACACGACGCGCTCGCGGTGTTCCTCGCGTGCGACACTCGCTCGCGTGACCGACTCGCTCGCCACGCCGGCTCGCATCGTGATCGTCGAGGACGACGCGCATTGCGTAGAACGCATGCTGCGCGCGTTCGCAGAAGAACCGAGTGTGCGCGTGGTGGCCATCGAGGCCTCGGTCGCTGGAGGATGTGCGGCGCTCTTGCGCGAGCGCCCCGAGCTGCTGATCACGGATCTCGGCTTGCCCGACGGCAGCGGCAGCGAGCTGGTACGCGCGGTCAGCGAGCACCAGCTGACGACGCTGCCGCTCGTGATCACGATGTTCAACGACGACAAGAACGTCTTCGATGCGATCGCCGCGGGCGCGCTCGGCTACCTCGTGAAGGACGCCGACGCGCGCGAGCTCGTGCGCGGCACGCTCGAGCTGCTCGCTGGCGGCTCGCCCATGAGCCCCGCGATCGCGCGGCGCGTGCTCGCGAGCTTTCGAGGGGCGCAGCCGAAGCCGAGCGAGCCGGCGGCGGAGGACCCGGACAAGCCGCAGCTCTCCGCGCGCGAGCGCGAAGTGCTCAGCTTGATCGTGAAGGGCTTTCGCTTCGACGAGATCGCCGCGCTGCTCGGCGTCTCGGGCACGACCATCTCCACGTACGTACAGCGCATCTACAAGAAGCTCGCGGTGCACTCGCGCGCCGAAGCGGTCTACGAGGCGACGCAGCTCGGGCTGGTCAAGCTCGCGGAGTGAACCAGAGCTGACCGCGAGTGCCCGCGGCCGAAGACTCGATCGCGAGCTCGGCGCCGAGCTGCGCGGCGCGCGTACGCATGTTCCCGAGGCCGCGTCCGGGTGGTGAGCTCCCGATGCCGCGTCCATCGTCACGAAGCTCGACGAACGCGGCGTTGCGACCGTCTCGCTCCGCGACGCCCGCGCTGAGCGTGAGCTCGCGCGCACTCGCATGCTTCACCACGTTCGCGACGGCCTCCTGGAGAACACGCTGCAGGTGCACCACCTGCTCGGGCGAAAGTCGAGGCGCGCCATCGACATCCCCCACGCGCCAAGTCAGCGCGAACCCGGCGCCGCGCGCGAGCAGGTCGAGGCGACTGCGCAGCTCGCCGAGCGCCTCGTCGATGCTGCGATCGCTCGAGCCGAGCGAGTCCACGGCGGCGCGCAGCTCGGCCATCGCCAGGCGCACGGAGTGCGCGAGTGCGACGTGGTCGTGAGGGGTGCGCTCTGCGAGCGCGAGCGTTGCGACGAGCTGCGCGCCGAGGCCGTCGTGCAGGTCGCGTTGCATGCGCTCGCGCTCCGCACGCGCGGCCCGTTCGCCTTCGAGCGCGACGAGGCGGGCTTGGCTCTCCGCGCGCGACCGGTTCAGCTCGTTTGTGCGCCCCAAAGCGCCGCCGAAGAAGTCGACGATCTGCACGAAGCTCGCGACGAGCAGCGGCAGGTGTGCGATCGGCAGCAGCGGGAGTCCGACGACTGGCGTCGATCCCCAGGCGAGCGGCACGTCGTTGAGGCCCCAGATCAGCGACACGGTGAGCCCCACCTGCAGGCTCTGCGAGCCGTCGAGCCATCGCATGGCGGGTGGGACGCGCAGGATGTGGAACAGATACAAGCCCCCGCCGAGCGCGAGCGCAGAGGCGCAGAGCGCGAGCGGGAAGAGCCAGCGCGCGGGCGCCATCAGGCTTGCGAGCACGAGCGCAGCGAGTACCGCGAGTGCGGCTCGTCCGAGTCGCGGGCGCCCGAGCTGAGCGCCGCGATGCACTGCCACGATTGCGCAGATCGCGCCCGCCGAGAGCGCGAGCGGCCAGGCGAGGAAATCGGCAGTGCGAAGCGGGAGCCCGCCGAGAGCGAGCACGGCGCAGGCTGCCGCGAGCCACGCCCACTCGCCGCCGCGCATCCGCCGAAACACCCCGAGATGTACGAGCGCGAGCGTGGCCGACACGACGACGAGCACGTCGGCAATTCCGCCGCTCAACGCGGCTCGCGCCCGTTGCGCGCCTTGGAGTGAGGGTGCGGGGCCTACGAAGAGCGGCGTGAGGTAGGCCGCGAAGCTCTCGCGCACGCGCAGTCGCAACACGATCTCGTTCATGCCGGGGTTCAGCTGTGCGGCGGGGATCGAGAGCCACACGACCTCCCGCCTGCCCCAGTGAGCGTTCGGTCCTCGCCCCACGCTTCCAAGCGCGCGCCCGTTGACGCGGACGTCAGCGCCGAATGCGACCTGTGCGATCAGCAGCTGAAGCGGCGCATGCGGCGCACCGTCGAGCTGGAACTCGGCGCGACACCAGACGTCGCGCCCGTCTCCGTGCGGTCGCCACCCCCATGGCAAGCGTGTCTCGCGCCACTCGGGTGAGCCCGCGAGCGGCGGCGTCTCGCTCTCGGCGGGCGCGAGCCACACCCGATCGACCCGCGTCACGCCAGCGCGGGGCTCGAGGTCCGCGCGCGCGACCATCCACAGCGCAAAGACGGCGGCGACGAGGAGGGCGACGAGCCAAGGCCGAGCGCGCATCGCCGCAGCATATGCCGCGCGCGTTTTCGTTCTGTCAAGCTGCGCGACTTCGCGAGGTGTGGCGGTGAGCGGAGAGAGCGCGAGCGAGCTCGTCGAGATCACGTCGCTCGCTGCGGGCGGCGAGGGCGTTGCGCGCGAAGCGTCCGGTCGCGTGCTGTTCGTCCGCGGCGCCGTGCCCGGCGACCTCGCGCGCGCGCGGGTGACCGAGCCGCACAAGCGTTTCGCGCGCGCGGAAATCGCGGAGCTGGTGCGCGCGAGCGCGCAGCGCACACAGCCGCGCTGTGCGGTGCACGGCGCGTGCGGCGGCTGCGGCTGGCAGCACGTCGCGTACGAGACGCAGCTCGCGGCGAAGCGCGCGATCCTGCGCGATGCACTCGCGCGCACCGCGGGCGTAGACCTCGCGTCGATCGCGCCGGTCGAGATCGCGCCATCACCCGAGCCCTACGGAACCCGCAGCCGCGCGCGCTTGTTATGGCGCGACGGCGCGCTCGGCTACCGGCGCGGGCGTTCGCACGAGCTCGTCGCCACGAGCGAGTGCCCCATCCTCGCGCCTCCGCTCGCCGCGGCGCTGCGCACACTCGCGGCGAGCGCGCCGCGCGGCAGCGGCGAGCTCGCGCTCGCGTGCGGCGACGCGGGCGAAGTCAGCGTGTCTGGCGCGCGCGTCGCCGGCTTCGACGAGCGCGCGATCTCGCTGCACACGCGCGGCGGTGAAGTCGCGATCTCGCCCGGCGGCTTCTTCCAGGCGCACGCGACGCTGCGCGGCGCGCTCGCGGACGCGGTGCTCGCCGCGGTCGGGAGCGGTGCGCGCGCGCTCGAGCTGCACGCCGGCGCGGGCTTCTTCACGCTCGCGCTCGCCGCGCAGTTCGCGGAGCTGATCGCGGTCGAGTCCGAGCCGCGCGCCGTCGCCGACCTGCGTGCGAACCTCGCGCGCGCAGGTCGCGCGAACGTGCGCGTGCTTCCACAGCGCGCCTCGCGTGCGCTCGCCGATCGCGACGTCGCGCGCTTTGCACCCGAGGCAGTCGTGCTCGATCCGCCGCGCATCGGCATCGGCGAGAGTGAGGCGAGCGCGCTCGCACGCCTCGGCGCCGCGCGCATCGCCTACGTCTCGTGCGATCCCGCAACCCTTGCACGCGACCTGCGCGTGCTGCTCGCGAACGGCCTCCGCCTCGCGACGTGCGCGGGCTTCGACCTCTTCCCGCAAACGCCCCACCTCGAAGCGCTCGCGGTGCTCGAACGCGCGTGACCGGCTTCCCTCCGGCTCGCGCAGTTCGCTGCTAGGGTCGCGTCGTCCTCGCTGCCCCTCCTCGAGTGCCAACGTGTCCCGCCGCAACGCCAGTGCGAGAGCGCCGCGCCCCGCCGGTTTCCCACCGCGCGCGTTCCTCTACGTCGAGGGGCCGCGCGATCGCGAGATCATCGAGGGCTGGGTGCAGCGCGCCCCGCGGCTCGCGGAGCGCGTGCGCGAGGCGACGGTGATCCTCGGCGGCCGTCAGCCAGCGCGCGCGCACGAGCATCTCGCCGAGGTGCGCGCCGAGCTCGGCGAAGCGCGCGGCCTGTGCGTGCTCGATCGCGACCAGGAGCACGCGCTTCCGGCCGGCGAGGAGAACGGCCTCGAGCTGTTCGTGTGGGGCCGCCGTCACATCGAGAGCTACCTGCTCGTGCCCGCGGCGCTGCGCCGCGCCATTCGCGGCGTGGACCCGCGCCTCGTGCGCGCGCTCGACAGCGAGCTGCCCGAACCCGGCGACGAGGCCGCGTGGCGGACCCTCGATGCCAAGCGCCGGCTCGAGACGAACGGCGCGCGCTTTCCGTGGGGGCGCCTCGCGCGCACGCTGCGTCACGACGAGCTGCATGCCGACGTGCACGCTTTCCTCGGCCGTCTCGCCGCGCTCTTCGAGGCGCCGCTCGCCCCGACGGTTACGAGCCGCAGCGGCCCGCTCTGACTTTTTCGCGGTGTACGGAACACCGCACACATCGCAGCCGAGCTCCGGGTGTAGGCTGGAGTCTTCGCACGAGGAGGCTCGCGATGGAAAACGAGCGCGACGCATACGATCCGCTCGTCGAGCACGACGAGGCGTACTTCGATCCCGAGCGCCCGCGCAGCTTCGACGCCACGCTGCTCGAAGCGCCGGCGGGCGTGCTGCAGGCGCGCCGCGCGCACGTGCTCTCGCGCGAGGACTCGGTCACCGACGCGGTGCGAGCGATGCAGAAGGAGCATCGCGGCGTCGTCGTGATCACCGAAGACGGCACCGATGCGACGCCGGTGATCGGCATCTTCACCGAGCGCGACGTGCTGTTCCGCATCATCGACGGCGGGCGCAACCCCGCGACGCTGCCGCTCGAGCAGGTGATGACGAGCGAGCCCGACTGCCTCGGCGAAGACGGCACCGTGGCCGACGTGCTGCGCATGATGAGCGTCGGCGGCTTCCGCCACGTGCCGCTCGTCGATGAGCAGCGCCGGCCGGTCGGTGTCGTCTCGGTGCGCGACGTCGTCGACTTGCTCGTGGAGGCTTTCCCGACCGAGATCGTCGGCCGCGGCGCAGAGCGCCAAAGCGAACGCGACGGCGGCTGAAGCGCGCAATCCTCTCCGCGAGGGGAGGCGCGATGCGCGCGTGGCAGGTTGTTAGGCCCGGTCCGATCGAACTCGACGGAGTGCTCGAGCTCGCGGAGCGCCCAGCGCCGCGGCCGGGCGCGGGCGAAGTGCTCGTCGCGGTCGAAGCCTGCGGGGTGTGCCGCACGGACCTGCACGTTGCCGAGGGCGATCTCGCGCCGAAGCGCACGCACGTCGTGCCTGGCCACGAGGTGGTGGGGCGCGTCGCGGCGCTCGGCGCCGGCGTAACGGCTTGGCGCGAGGGCGACCGCGTCGGCGTCGCGTGGCTGCAGCGTGCGTGCGGCGCGTGCCGCTTCTGCGCGCGCGGGGCTGAGAATCTGTGTCTCGCGCCGAGCTTCACCGGCTGGGACGTGGATGGTGGCTACGCGCCCTTCGTCGTCGCGCAGGCCGAGTTCGTGTACGCGCTCCCGGAGCAGCGCGATGCCGCCGAGCTCGCGCCGCTGCTGTGCGCCGGCATCATCGGCTACCGCGCCTTCGCGCAGTGCGGGGTCGCGCGCGCGGGCGCGCGGCTCGGCATCTACGGCTTCGGCGGCTCCGCGCACATCGCGATTCAGGTCGCGCGCTACTTCCGCAACGAGGTGTTCGTGGTGAGCCGCGGCCAGCGACACCAGAGCCTCGCGCGCGAGTTCGGCGCGCACTGGGTCGGCGGGCCCGGCGAACGCCCGCCCGAGCTGCTCGATGCCGCGATTCTGTTCGCCCCGGCCGGCGACATCGTGCCCGACGCGCTCGCCGCGCTCGATCGCGGCGGCGTTCTCGCGGTCGCGGGCATTCACCTGAGCGCGATCCCGCCGCTCGATTATCAGGCGCATCTGTTTCAGGAGAAGACGCTGCGCAGCGTCACCGCGAACACGCGCGCCGACGGCCGGGCGCTTCTCCGACTCGCGGTGGAGATCCCCATTCGTACGCAAGTCATGCGCTACCCGCTCGGTTCAGCGGTTGAAGCGCTGCGCGACCTGAAGGCCGACCGAGTGCGCGGCGCGGCGGTGCTGATGCCCGAAAGCTGAGCGCCTGCGCAGGTCATCGCCCTTCAGCTGCTCTCTGCGCGAACCGAAAACGCTGCTGGCCTGGTGTCGGCCAGGAGGCGGTGGAGTCTTGCGAGCGCGGTCGCAGAGAGCGGCGAGGGAGCACGAGGTGCGCGAGCGCTCTGGCGCGCCGCGCGCGCTCGTGGTCGATTCGGACCCCGTCGTCCGCGAAGTCGCTGCCAGCGCCCTGCGCGACGCCGACTTCGACGTGAGCGAAGCGGCCGACGCGAGCAGCGCGCTCGCTCAGCTCCCACGCGTGCGTCCGATGCTCGTGCTGGTGGACAGCGATCTACCCGGCCGCGACGGCGTCTCGCTGTGCGAGGCGATTCGGCATCTCCCGTCCGGCGCTCGCGCAGCGATCGTGATGACGACCTGGCTCGATCGCCCGGGCTGGGTGGAGCGCGCGTTCGCTGCGGGCGCGAGTGACGTGGTGCGCAAGCCCATCGACGCGCAGCTTCTCGCCTACCGCGCGCGCTTTCTGGTGCGCACGAACGAGGTGCAACGCAAGCTGCGCGAGACGCTCGATGAGCTGGAGCAGAACCGCGCTCTGCTCGCGGACGCGCACCGCATCGCGCGGATCGGCAGCTGGCAGTGGGAACCGGAGACGGGCGAGCTGTTGTGGAGCGAGCACGCTGCACGCGTGGTGAAGCTTGCGCCCGAGGACGCCTCGCTGCGCGGGTTCGCCCGCTACCTCGCGAGCGTTCACCCCGACGACGCACCCGCGTTGGAGAAAGCGTTCGCGACGACCGTCGCGGAGGGCGTTCCGCTCGACGTCGAACATCGCGTGCAGGCCGAGACCGAGAGCGAGCGCATCGTGCACCTGCGAGGTGAGCTGCAGTGGGACATCGCCGGCCGCGCGCTCCTGCACGGGACCGTGCAGGACATGACGCAGCGCCGGGAGAGCGAGGCGCGCATCCATCAGCTCGCAAACTTCGACGCGCTCACGTCCCTGCCCAATCGCGCGCTCCTGGCGGATCGCCTGGAAGCGTCGATCCGCGACGCCGCCGCGAAGCGCGAGCGCGTGGCGTTGGTTGCGCTCGGTCTGGATCGCTTCCGGCGCATGAACGACGCCTACGGGCGCACGTTCGCGGACGAGCTGCTGCGACGCAGCGCGCGGCGCATCGCGTCGTGCGCGCGCAGCGCGGAGGAGCTCGCCGATGCCGGCGAGCCGGTGGTCGCGCGCCTCGCTGGCGACGAGTTCGTCGTCGTGGTGGGAGGCATCACCAGCGCGAGCCAGGTCGAGGGCTTTGCTGCGCGCCTGCTGCGCGCGACGAGCCGCCCGATCGCTTTCGGCGACGAGCGCGTCGAGCTCACCACCACCGCTGGCGTCGCGCTCTACCCGGACGACGGCGGCGACGGCGGCACGCTGCTGCAGAACGCGGTCACTGCGATGCAGCAAGCCAAGCGCACGCAGCGCGGCGAGTACCGCTTCTACAGCGCGCAGCTCTCGAACGAGGCGGCGCGCGGCCTCGAGCTCGAGCGGCTGTTGCGGCGCGCGCTCGCGAGCGGTGAGGGGCTCGAGCTGGCGTACCAGCCGCAGCTCGCGATCGACGGCGAGCGCTGGAACGGCGTCGAGGCGCTGCTGCGGCTGCGCGGCGCCGACGGCGCGCAGATCTCGCCGCTCGAGTTCATTCCGATCGCCGAAGACACCGGCCTGATTCTGCCGCTCGGAGAGTGGGTGCTGAACGCGGCGTGCCGCGCCGCGCTCCACTGGAGCACGCAGGCGCAGCCGCTGCGCATCGCGGTCAACGTGTCGAGCCACCAGCTTCGCCACGGCGACTTCGTTTCGAGCGTGCGCGCGGCGCTCGCGAGCAGTGGGCTTGCTCCTCAGCGACTCGAGCTCGAGATCACCGAGAGCGCATTCGTCGAGGACCTCGGCGGCGCCGCGCAGACGCTCGGCGCGCTGCGCCGCATGGGCGTGCGCATCGCGCTCGACGATTTCGGCACGGGCTTCTCCACGCTCGCGAACCTGATGCGCCTGCCGATCGACGTGCTCAAGATCGACCGCGCCTTCGTGCGCGGCATCGAGACCGAGGAGCACGCGCGCGCTGATCGCCGCCGTGATCGGCATCGCGCACCGGCTCGGTCTCAGCGTGGTGGCCGAAGGTGTCGAGACGAGCGCGCAGGCCGAGTTCCTGCGCGCCGAACGCTGCCACTTGTTACAGGGCTACCTGGTCGGGAAGCCGATGCCGAGGGACGCGATCGAGGAGCGGCTCGCTTCAGCCTGAGCGCGCCGCCTCCGCCATCGCCTCGAGCTCGCGCGCGATGTTCGGGCCCGCGGGCTGGTAGGCGAGCTCGGTCACGCCCTGCGCTTCGAGCGCGGCGAGCTTCGCGCGCCAGCCCGCGCGATCGAGCGCGAGGCCCGTCTTCGCGAGCAGCTCGCCCGTAACAAATGCTCTGTCGCGCGGGTTGATCGCGATCAGGTGTTGGTCGTGGATCGCGAGATGGCGCGTGCGCTCGGGCTCGCGCTCGTAGACCGCGGCCCACTCGGCGCCGTTCGGAAGCATGCCGAGTTGGCCGTGCTCGATCGCCCAGTGGAGCTGCACCGAGGCCGCGTGGCCCGCGGCGGCGAGCGCGCGCGCGGAGCCCGCGCTCTCGCCAGGATCGAGCACGGTGCCCATCGCGAGCAGCACGCTCCACGCGAAGCCGCCGATCGGCGCCGATGCGAACACGCCCTCGCCGAGCTCGCGCGCCGCGGCGACGCCCTTCGGGCCCGCGGCGGCGATCACGAACGGCACGTCGAGAGGGCGCGCGGTGGCGTACCCGTCGGGATGCATCATCTGGATCGCGCGGCCCTCCCACAGGACCGTGTCGCCCCGTAACAACCCGCGCACGGCGCGCACGTAGTCGCCCACGAACTTCCACGCGAGGGGGCGCTGGCCCAGCGTGAGGCGGCCCGTGAAGCCCGATCCGATCGCGACGGCGACGCGCTCCGCGCCGGCGATGTGCGCGAGCGTCGCGATCGCCGCCGCGTTGGTCATCGGGTGGCGCAGGCTCGGCACGAGCACCGCGGGTCCGAGGCCGATCCGCTGCGTGCGCTCGGCCGCGCGGCAAAGCTGCACCCACACGTCGGGATACAGCGCGGGCGAGTCGTAGAACCACGCGCGCCGGTAGCCGAGCTGCTCCGCGATGCGCGCGTGCTCGTGGCTGTCGTTCGAGGTGGCGAAGGCGCAAGAGAGCGTGAGGGACATGGCAGCTCCGAGGTGAGGAGCGGACACGGTATCGCGGGCTGCGCGGGCTCCGAGCATTGAGCGCGGCCTCCGCCTTGCGCGGGTCTCGCATCGATTCGCGGTTACTCTGAGCCCATGTCCTCCCTCCTCGACTTCCGCTTTCACGCCGAGCGCACGCCGAACCCGCAGTCGCTGAAGTGGGTGGTCTCGAAAGACCTCACGCCGCCGGGCGTCACCGCGAACTTTCAGGCGCCCGTCGGCGCCGATGTGTCGCCACTCGCGGCGCGACTGTTCGCGATCGCAGATGTCACCGGCGTGTTCGTCGCGCCCGGCTTCGTCACGGTCACGAAGCGCGAGGGGCGCGAGTGGACGGAGCTCGCGCAGCCGATCGTCGACGCGCTGAAGGCGTTCGCGGCGAGCGACGAGAGCGCGCTCGGCCCGGCGTTCTCTCCGGCGGATCGCAGCGAGGAGAGCGGCGTCGTCGCGCGCATCAAGGAGATCCTCGAGAACGAGGTGCGGCCCGCGGTTGCTCGCGACGGCGGAGACGTCGTGTTCGCGGGCTTCCACGACGGCGTCGTGGAAGTCGTGTTGCAGGGCTCGTGCGTGGGCTGTCCCAGCTCGACAGCCACTTTGCGCTTCGGTATCGAGGGCCGCCTTCGCGAAGAAATTCCCGAAGTGATCAAGGTCATTCAGGTCTAGGACGAAAGCGCCGTCACGGTCGTTCGTTCGCTGCGCGCATCCCCCATCCGCGCAGCGCGGAAGCACGAGCTCGGAAGACTCGCCGCAGCGGTGGAGAGACGGAGTGGCGAACGGAATGGGGGAGCGACACGCCTCGCGCAGGCGCATGCGACTGCGCGGGCAGCTCACGATCGCAGCTCTCTGCGCGGCACTGCCGCTCGCGCTCGTCGCGCTGCTCACGCCGAGTGGGCCGCCGGCGCCCGCGGCCCCGCGCCTGCCCGCGATCGAAGTGCCGCCGCCGCGCGCACTCGCGCCGCCCGCAGCGGCTGCGCCAGCGGGGTCGCCTGCGCCCAGTCCGGTGGCGGTAGCTGAAGAGAAGCCGCGCCCGCGGCGCGCCGTGCTTTCACCGGACGCGCTCGCGGCGCCCACGAGCCGCAAGGCCCTCCGCGCGCTGGAAGAGAACGTGGGCGCGTACGAGCGCAACATCGCGCTCGACTCCGGGGACATTCGGCTGCGTTACACGCTGAATCCGGAGCTGACGCGGGCGATCTGGCGCATCGTCGACCAGGGCCGCGTCGAGCGTGCGCACATCGTGGTGATGGACCTCGAGACGGGCGCACTCGCGGCGTACGTGTCCACCGACCCGAGCACGTTCCCGCCCGACCGCGCGTACCCCGCTGCGTCGCTCGTGAAGGTTGTTACGGCGGCGGCGGCGCTCGATGCCGCGCCGTCGCTCGCCGGCGCCACTTGCCGCTACGCGGGCAGCCCATACGTGCTCACGCCCGCGCGTCTGAATCCGCCCAAGCGCGGCAACGAGATCACGATGGGGAAGGCGCTCGCCACGTCCAACAATCAGTGCTTCGCGCAGTGGGCGGTGCATCGCGTCGGCGCGCGCGGGATGCTCGACGCGATCGATCGCTTCGGCCTGCTCTCTCCGCCGGCGCCCGATCATCCGCCGGGCGACGTCGAGGACCCGGGCCATAACAGCTTCGCGCTCGGCAAGCTCGGCTCAGGGCTCGACGGCCTGATGATCACTCCCCTCCACGCCGCGCAGCTCGCGGGCACGCTCTCGCACGGCCGCCTCGTCGAGCCGCGCTGGATCGACTCGGCGCTCGGCGCGCACGGTGAGCCGCTCGCAGTCACGGGTGCGTCGGCGGACCGCGCCGTCCTCTCGGAGCGCCTCGCCGGGCAGCTGCGCGAGCTGCTCACGGAGACCACCGAGCGCGGTACCGCGCGGCGCGCCTTCCACCCGCGCGGGAGAGCGCTGCTGCCGGGGATCGAGGTCGCAGGGAAGACGGGCAGCCTCACGGGCAAGAATCCGCCCGGCCGCTACGAGTGGTTTGCGGGTGTGGCGCCGGCGAACGCGCCGCGAATCGCAGTCGCGACCGTATCGGTGCAGGGGCCGCGCTGGTGGACGAGCGGCAGTCAGCTCGCTGCCGAGGTGTTTCGCGCGACGTTCTGCCCGAACGGGAAGTGCTCGGCGGATGCGGCCAATCGGCTCGCCCCGCAGCAGCTTCAGCGGACCGTCGCGCGGGAGTAGGTTCGCCGCGCGGTCCTCGCAGCGCGGGGCGCGCGTTACTCGTGCCGGAAGTTCGAGAGCACCTTCGAGACGACGCTGCCGAGCCCGGCGGTTTCGCCGCCCTGCAGCGACTCGATACTCGGGAGACGCGCCACGAGGCGTTCGAGGCGAGATGAATCGCTGCGATCGATGCCCTCGAAGGAGAGGCCGAGGCCGTCGCCGGCGTCGTGCGTGACACGCGCCTTGACCGCGAAGGGCTCCTCGCGCGGCGACGCGTAGATGGCGAGCTCGAGGAGGTCGCCGACCTGGAGGCTCTCGTTGTACTCGACGCGCATGCCGCCGACCGAGAGGTCGCGGCCCAACAACACGGACTCCGCTTCTGCGTCGAGCCGCGCCACTTGCTTGGAGAACGCCCCCCGCGCGTGCTGGCGACGCTCCTGCTTTGTCGCGGAGTCCTTCACCGGGGCGGGCGGCTTCGCTGGAAGTTTCGGCAACGACTTCGCCTTCGGCATGACGGCGGGTTTGCTCGCGGGCTTCGCGGCGGCGGGCGCTGCGGCCGGCGCGGCGGCGCGGGCAGGCGCCTTCGCCCCGAACACGCGTGGGTCGTCCATGCCTGCGGCCTCGCTCACGCGCTTCATCAACTCGCGCACTTCGGCGAGCTTTTCCTTCGAGAGGTCTTCGTAGGCGAGGCCCATCTCGTAGCGGCCCTGGGCGTCGGGCCGCGCCGAGACGCGCACGACCTTGCATGGCAGTGCGAGGCCGTTGGGCGCGAGCTCCTTCGGCACCGGCAGCGTGAAGCGCGAGCCGGCCGTCAGCGGATCGCCGAGCAGGCGGCAGCCGCGCTGCGAGATGTCCGCGAGCAGAGCGGTCTTGCGGCGGAACAGCGAGCGGAACGAGATCTCGAGCCCGATCGCCACGCGCTCTTCGCGGCGCTTTTCCTCACCGGCGTAGAGCGCGCGGAGGAGCACGAGCCGCAGTGCGACGTCGTGGATCGGGCGGCGCAATAACAAGTCGAAGCCGACGCGCCGGAGCATCGCGCGCAGCGTGTTCGAGTCTTCGGTCACGACTGCGATGCGATAAGGGCTCGAGCGCGGCCAGTCCTTCGTGAGCATCGCGCGGCGCGCGGTCGTGACGATCACGCGCCCCGGCGGCGCGACTTGCTGCGGGATCGCGGCGCCACGCAGATGCGCGAACTCGACGCCCATCTGGTCGAGCAAGGCGACGATGTCGTTCAGCTCACCGTCGTCGACCACGAGCATTGCCGGTGCCTGGGGCATGCATCCCTCTTCGCCTCGGCACGTTTCGGATGCGCGATTGTCAGGCTGAAGGGGCGAAACCGCTGCGCAGCGGCTTTCTCGCGGCAAGCCAAAGCAGCGCGAGGGCGAGCAGCAACCAGAGTGCGGCCTCGCTCACAGAATCGGGACGCGGCAGCGCACGGGCAGCGGGCGAGATCTCGGCGAGAGTCGCGGCGAGGTTGTTCGCGACGTGGCACGCCACCGCGGCCCACGTGCTTTGGGCGAGCCAGGCGACCGCTCCGAGGTAACAGCCGAGCAGGAACGCGGCGGGCGTGTGGACCCAATCTCCGTGGAGGGCCCCGAACACGACCGCGGCGGCCGGAATGCTCCAGGCGCCGATGCCGCGCGCGAGTCCGCGCTGCAGCCCGCCGCGCAGCAAGAGCTCCTCGCCGATGCCCGTGGCGATGCCGAACGCGAGCAGCACGAGCCACGCCGCGCGCTCTGCGCCGGCGCGCGCCGCGGCGTCGAGCTGCGCAAGGGAGCCCGTCTCGCGCAGGCCGAGTGCCTCGACCGCGAAGCCGAGGGCGCCCGAGAGCGCGAGCGTGCCGAGCAGGCACGCGAGCAGCGAGGATGCGCCGAGCCGGCTGCGCACGAGGCCGAGGCCTTCGCGGATCGTGCGCTGCTGCGAGAGGGCGACGAGCCCCGCGAGCCCGCACCAGCACACCTGCAGCGCGAGCGTCTGCCACAGCACGAAGTGCTCGGCGCGCATCGCCGCGCGCAGCGCGACCGGCAGCGCGGGCGCCGCCACTGCGGCGAGCAGCGCGAGCAGCGTGAGGTCGACGCGGCGCGAGTGCATGCCGCGAAGTTCGCACGCCCGAAGGCTCACGCGACTGGAACCCATCTCAGTATTCCTACCGTCGCCGGGCGCTTCGTCTTTCTCCGTCTGGCCAGCCGGCCAGATCCGCGCGCCGGGCTCGGTCCAGAATTCTGAGATGGGTTCTAAGCTGCGCGCATGGCTGCCACCCCGCTCGCGCCGGCGTTCTTGATCGCGCTCGACGTGCTCGTGGACTCGAACTTTCGGCGCACGGTCGTGCTGATGCTCGAGCACGATCCCGAGCAGGGTGCGATCGGAGTCGTGATCAACCGGCCGAGCGACGTTCCGCTCGCGCAGCTGTGCAAGACACAGAGCATGCGCTGGCTCGGATCGCCGACGACGCGCGTCGACTGGGGTGGCCCGGTCGGCGAGGACCAGGGCTTCGTGCTGCTCGACGACGCGGCGGCCGAGGGTGTCGATGGCGCGATCTCCCTAATGCCTGGGCTGCAGTGGGCGCGCTCGCGCGCTGCGCTGAAGCGGCTCGCCGACGACCCGGAGGTGAAGGCGCGCGCGGTGCTCGGCTATGCGGGCTGGGCGGCGGGGCAGCTCGAGGCCGAGATCGCCGCCGGCGCGTGGCTCGTGGTGCCTGCGCTTCCGCGCATCGTGTTCGACACGGAGCCGGGTGCGCGCTGGGAAGCTGCCGTGAGGAGCATCGGCGTCGAACCCGCGAGCCTCGTGGCATCGACGAGCGTCAACTAACGCGAACGGCCGCAAGCGAAGCGCGCAGCATGGGGCGAGTCCGCGACCCCGGGACCCTCGATGCCCTGAGAGAGCAGGTTCACTGCGAAGACTCGGCCCTCGATCTGCCCCCGCGCTTGGCGGAGTAGAGGGCGCGGTCGGCGGCGTCGAGCAGCGTGGGAGAGTCGGCGACGGTCGGTTGCCAGGCGGAGACGCCGGCAGAAATCGTTACGGGCAGGCGCGCGTGTTCGTGCATGAACGGCGCGCTCCCGACGCGCGCGCACAGCCGGTGCGCGAAGAGCTGGGCGCCGCCGAGGTGCGTCTAGGGCAGCAGCACGAGGAACTCGTCGCCGCCGAGGCGACCGACACAGTCTTCGCGGCGCGTCGCGCGCGCGAGCAGGTCGCCGAGTTGACGCAGCACGCGGTCGCCGGCGAGGTGACCGAAGCCGTCGTTCAGCTGCTTGAAGTGGTCGACATCGAGCAGCACGACCGAGAGCGGACGCTCGTGACGCCCGGCGCGAGCGATCTCTCGGTCGAGCTGCTCGAGAATGAAGCGGCGGTTGCGCAGCTCGGTGAGCGCGTCGACTCCGATCAGGCGAAACACGGCCTCGTGGTACTGCGCCTCGACGTCGCGCCGGTCGAGGTACTTCAGCGCGGCCTCACCGACGCGGATCAGGTCGCCGCTCTGCAGCTCCTTGACCTCGCCGGGGTGCAGCCGCTCGTCGTTGAGCACGGTGCCGTTGGTCGAGCCGAGATCCTCGAGCAGCGCGGTCGTGCCGTGGCGCCGCACCGCGCAGTGACGGCGCGAGACGCCGGTCGCCGTGAGCGTGACGTCGCAGCCGGGCGCGCGGCCGAGCACGACATCGCCGCGATCGAGAGGCACCGGGCGCGCGATCTCGGGGCCCGTGAGGCAAACGAGAAAGCGCGAAGGCATGGCAGCTGCGTCGCCATCCACCCAGCGATCGAGCCTCTGCGTATCCGTATTTCTGCGTACGGCTTCCATCCGCCCTTTCTTCGGACACGCTGTCTCGGAGCTGACGCGAAATCTTCGCCTGCTCGGTTCGGCCCGCTCGGCTCGGTTTGGTCGGTGATTCTCAAAAGAACCTGTTGACTTCTAAAAAAGAACCACGCTAAAACAGCCGAGTGACGGCTGCCTTCCGCTACGACCAGTTCTGCCCGCTCGCGCGCGCCGCCGAGGTGCTCGGTCACCGCTGGAGCTTGCTCGTGCTGCGCGAGCTGCTGCTCGGTCCGCAGCGCTTCGCCGACCTGAAACGCCGCCTCGCGGGCGTGAGCACCTCGGTGCTCGCGGCGCGCCTCGCCGAGCTCGAGGCGCACGGCGTGATCGAGCGGCGTCAGCTCCCGCCTCCCGCGGCGCGCGAGGTCTACGCGCTCAGCGCGCTCGGCGTAGAGCTGCGGCCGGTACTCATGTCGCTCGCGCGCTGGGGGCTGCACTTCCTGACGACGCCGAGGCGCGGCGACCACATCGAGCCCGAGTGGGTGCGGCTGGCCGCCGAGATGTTCGCTGCGCAAGGGCCCACGCCCGCTCGCGTGTTCGAGCTACACGCGCGCGCGCGGGGCAGCTCGCCGGAGGCCCGCTTCCGCGTCGCGGGCGGCGCCGCCGGCACGCGCATCGCGGACGACGCGGCGCGCGTCGACGCGAGCGTGTCCGCTCCCGCGGCGACGTTGTTGGGGCTGATGAGCGGCGCCGTGCGCGCGAGCGATCTCGCGAGCGCGAGGCACGCCTCGCTGAGCGGCGATCTCGCCGCGCTCGCCGAGTTGCCCGCTTTGTTTTCGATGTCCCCCGCGCCCAACCCGTCGAGCCTCGGCTCGACTCCATGAAAGGAAACTCGACATGGCACTCAAACTGATCGGCGCCGGCCTCTCCCCGTTCGTGCGCAAGGTGCGCGTCGTTCTCGCGGAGAAGGGCCTCGCCTACGAGCACGAGCCGCTCACGCCCTTCGGCCCCAACCCGGAGTACCGCAAGCTGCATCCCCTCGGAAGGATCCCGACGCTGACCGACGGCGACAAAGTGATCCCGGACTCGTCGGCGATCGTCGTCTACCTGGAGAAGATCGCGCCGAATCCGCCGCTGATTTCGGCCGACGCTTATCAGGCCGCGCGGACGACGTGGTACGAGGAGTACGGCGACAGCGCGCTGGTGGCGGCCGCAGCCGTGTTCTTCCAGCAACGCATCCTGTTCCCGCTCTTCATGAAGAAGCCGGGCGACGAGGCGGTCGTGGCGATCCGGTCGTCGCAGCGCATCAGCGGCAGCTCGAGGATTGGGCCGACGAGGCGCTCTACTGGTACGTGATGGCGTTCCGCTGGCAGCCGAAGAACGGGGCGGCGAGCGCCGACGCGATTCTGCGCGGACTCACGCTGCCGAAGCTGCTCCACCCGCTGATCGCGCGCGTGATTCAGAGCAACGTGCGCAAGCAGGTGCAGGCGCAGGGCACGGGGCGGCTGCCGGACTCGGTGCTCGCGCGCGAGTTCGGCGAGAAGCTCGACGACGTGGTGCGCATGCTCGGCGACCGCGAGTACCTGTTCGCGGATGCGCCGAGCGTGGCCGACCTCGCGGTGTTCTCGCAGCTGAAGTTCGCGGATGCGGATGCTTCGCCCGAGACGCGCGCAGCGATTCGGAAGCGGCCGAGGCTCGTCGAGTACATGAAGCGGGTGGAACAGGCGACCGGGGGCTGAGCGATGCGCGCGTCGGAGGCAGTCTTATTAGGCATCGTGGCGTGCGCGGCGCCTTCACACGCAGACGAGGCGTTCTTCCGCGCCTGCGAAATCGAGCGCCGCGCGGCGCTCGTGAACGCCGACGGCGCGGCCCTCGCGCGGCTCATGCAGGACGGCGCGCAGTACGTCCACTCGAACGGCGACGTCGACGACAAGGCCGAGCTGATCGCGCGCATCGCGAGCGGCGAGCTTCGCTACCGCAACATCTTCGCGGAGGAAGAGCGCTACGCGTGCAGCGCGAGTGCGTGCGAAGTCAGCGGTACACAGAAGCTCGACGTGAGCGCGGGCGGGCGCGACGTGACGCTGCGCAACCAGTTCAGCGTGTCGTGGCTGAACGCCGGCGGCGCGTGCCGGTTCGTCGCGTATCAGTCGCGGCCGCTCGCGGCGCCGAAGTAGCTCCACGCCGCGCCGATCACGAGCTGCGCCGCGAGCAGCGTGAGCACGCTCTTGTAGAGGCGCGTGAACGCGCGCTCCGAGATGCGGTCGAGCAGGCGGCTCCCGACCCAGGTCCCCGCGATCGCGCACGTGCCGCAGAGGGCGAGCAGCGCGAAATGCTCGCGGAAGGCGAAGCCGAAGCCCGCGTAGAGCACGAGCTTCGCGACGTGGCCGAGCGCCTGGACGCCCGCCTGCGTGCCGATGACGGCTTGGCGCGAGAGACCGAGGTTCAGGAAGAACGGTGCGACGAGCGGGCCGGTCGCGCCGATCGTCACGTTGAGGAAGCCCGCAGCGAAGCCGAGCGCGGTGAAGCGCGCGTTCGTGTCGGTGCCGAGCTTCGCCCCGAGCGCGAGCCAGCCCGGCCGCCACGTCGCGACCAGCACGAACGCGCCGATCACGGCCTCGAGCGCGCGCTCGGGAATCTCGTTCGCGAGGAGCAGGCCGAGCGCGCCCATCGGCAACAGCGGCCAGCCGTAGCGCCACAGCAAGTCGTAACGCGCGTGCTCGCGCTGAATCACGGTGCGCGAGAAGTTCGAAGCGAGCTGGATCGCGCCGTGCAGCGGAATCGCGGCGAGCGGCGGGAGGAACACGAGCATGATCGCGAGCAGCGTCATCCCGCCCGCCATGCCGACGACGGCCGACAGGATCGCGGTGAAGAACGCGGCGACGCCGAGCAGGGCAATCGTCGCAGCGTCGAGCGCCGCGGCGTTCAGCACGGCGCGCGCGTGGCCCTGGGGCGAACATTCCGGCCGGGCCGAAATGATCGGGCGATCAAAACGGCCCGGCCAGAATGATCGCCGCGCGTCGCTGCGGCGCGGCCCAACTACGCCGCCTCGGCCGGAATCGCGCCGACGTAACGCACGTCGGGGCGGATCAGGCGCCCGCGCTCGCGCTCTTCGTCGACGTGCGCGAGCCAGCCGGCGACGCGTCCCACGGCGAAGATCGGCGAGAACGCCGCGCGCGCGAAGCCGAGCGCGTCGAGCAGCACCGCGGTGTAGAACTCGACGTTCACGTCGAGGCTGCGCCTCGGGTAGCGCTCGCGCAGCACGCGCACCGCGACACGCTCCACCGCGCGGGCGCGCGCGAGGTACGCGCTCGCGGTACGCTCGCTTCGAGCGCGCCGACTGCGCGCTCCAGCACCGCCGCGCGCGGATCGCGCACGCGATACACGCGGTGGCCGAGGCCCATCAGCCGCTTGCCCGCGTCGAGCTCCGCGCGCAGCCACGCCTCGGCGTTCTCGGGCGCGCCGATGCCGTCGAGCATGTCGAGCACTGGGCCCGGCGCGCCGCCGTGCAGCGGACCCTTGAGCGCACCGATCGCCGCGACGATCGCCGAGATCGCGTCCGAACCCGTGGACGCGACGACGCGCGCCGTGAACGTCGAAGCGTTCATGCCGTGCTCCGCGACCGTCACGAGATACGCGTCGAGCGCGGCGATCTCCGCCGCACTCGCGGGCGCGCCGCGCACGCAGCGCAAGAAGTCCGCGGCGTGCCCGAGCGCCGCGTCCGGCGCGATCGGCTCCTTGCCCGTGCGCAGCCGCGACCACGCCGCGGCGAACACCGCGAGCGCCGCGCTCAGACGCACGCGCAATGCATGCACGCTCTCGCTCGGTTCCTCGCGCAAGCTCGCCGCCGCAGCGCGCAGCGCCTCCATGCCGTCGCCTCCGCCGAGCGCCTCGCGCAGCGCCGCGACGCGCGCGGACGCCGCGACGCGCGCGGCGCCGAGCTCGCGGGCGAGCGCCTCGCTCTCGCTCGCACTCGGCAGCGCGCCGTTCCAGAGCAGCGCCGCGACGTCTTCGAAGCGCCGCGTCTTCGCGAGCGCCTCCACGTCGTGGCCTCGCACGACGAGCCGCCCGCGCTCGCCGTCCACGAGCGAGAGCCGCGTCTCCGCCACGATCACGCCGTCGAGCCCGACCAGAACTTCCGTCGCGTTCGCCATCGCCGTTTCTCCTTCGCTCGCCGCCGGGCGCAGGCGCGAGCCGTTGACGACATGCGCAGCATCGACCTAATCAATACGTCTGTAAATCTTGATCAATCAGTCAACGTGGAGATCTCCGATGAGTCCCGAACGGCGCACACGCGACGAGATGAGCGCGAGCGAGGCGGCGAAGTACCTGAACGTGAAGCTGCCGACGCTCTACGCCTACGTGAGCCGTGGCCTACTGCGCTCGCTCGCGCCCGAGAGCGGCAGCCGCGCGCGCCGCTACCTGCGCAGCGACGTCGAGGGTCTGCGCGCGCGGCAGCGCGGCGCCGCGGCTGCGCGCGCGCTGGCGTGGGGCGAGCCCGTGCTCGATTCCGCGATCACCGCGATGACGCCGCGCGGTCCCGCCTACCGCGGGCGCATCGCGCTCGATCTCGCGCGCCAGGGCGTCTCGTTCGAGGCGGCGAGCGAGCTGTTGTGGACGGGCGTGCTGCCAGCGGCCGACCTGCGCTGGGAGGTGCCGCGCGAGACGCCGGACTTTCGCGCGGTGGCAAGACTTCTCCCCAAGGACGCGAGCCGCACGAGCGCCGCGATCGCGCTCGTCGCGACCGCCGGCGTTCGCGACCGGCATCGCTACGACAAGCGGCTCGAGGCCGTGCTGCCGCGCGCGCGCCGGCTCGCGCGTCTGCTCGCGTGCTCACTCGCCCTCCCGACTTCGGCGACGCGCGCCGGCGAGGCGTGGCGCGAGCGCAGCATCGCGCGCGCCGTGCTGCGCGCCTGCGGTGTGCGCCAGACGCCGCGCGCCGAGCTCGCGGTCGACCGCTGGCTCCTGCTCTGCGCGGATCACGAGCTGAATGCGTCGACGTTCGCCGCGCGCGTCGCCGCGTCCACCGACGCGGATCTCTACGCCGCCGCGCTCGCTGGCCTCGCCGCGTTCTCGGGCCCGCTGCACGGCTCCGCATCGGATCGCGCCGAGGCGCTCGTCGCCGAGATTCCGCGGCCCGAGGATGCGGAGCGCGTCGTGCGCGAACGCTCGCGGCGCGGCGAGCGCACGCCGGGCTTCGGCCACGCCTTCTATCGCGAACACGGCGACCCGCGCGCGGTCGTGCTGCTCGAAGAGGCGTGGGAGATCGCGCCTCGCAGCCGCGAGGTGAAGACGGTGAGCGCGATCATCCGCGCGATGGAGCTCGCGCAGCGGCCGAAGCCGAACGTGGACATCGGCATCGTGGCCCTGCGCGCAGCGCTCGGCCTGCCGGTCGGCGCCGCATCGGGGGTCTTCGCCGTCGGCCGCAGCGCGGGCTGGAGCGCGCACGTGCTCGAGCAGTACGCGACCGAGCAGCTGCTGCGCCCGCGCGCGCGCTACATGGGCGCGCCGCCCGAGGATGCCGCGCCGCTCGCGGGCGAGTGACGCCCACGCGCGTCATGATGCGCGCCGCGGAGGGTGCGCGTGAACGCAGAGTGGCTCGTGAACGGGCTCGTGCAGTACGTCGTGTTGATCTTCTCGATGACGGTGCACGAGGCGGCGCACGCCTGGTGGGCGATGCGCAACGGCGACCTAACAGCTTATTTGGGCGGGCAGGTCTCGTTCGATCCGATTCCGCACATTCGCCGTGAGCCGATGGGCATGATCTTCATCCCGCTGCTCACCTACGCGCTGAACGGCTGGATGATGGGCTGGGCGAGCGCGCCGCTTTCCGTCCAGTGGATCCTGAACAACCCGCGCAAGGCCGCGGCCGTCTCGCTCGCGGGTCCGCTCTCGAACCTCGCGGTCGCGATCACCGTCGCGGTCTTGATCCGCGTACTCGTCGGCACCGGCACGATCACGCCGGGCAGCGTGTACGGCTTCGATGGCAGCGGCGTCGCTCTCGGCTTCGGCTACGTGCTGTGGTCGTTCTTCTTCCTCAACACCGTGCTGTTCGTCTTCAACATGCTGCCGATCCCGCCGCTCGACGGCTCGAGCGCGATCGGCCTGCTACTCGACGAAGACACGGCCTATCGGCTGCAAACCACGATCCGCCAGCCCATGGTCGCGATGATGGGCCTCGTGTTCTTCTTCGTGATCGGCGGCAAGCTCGCTTCGCCGGTGATCGGCGCTTTGGTCTCGCTGCTCTTCATCGGGATGTGACGCGCACTCAGAGCGCGAGCTCCATCCCGTCGCTCGCGATCTCGGCGCCGCCGGCGCGCACGTGCGCGGCTTCGGGCGAGCGGGCGTCGAGCATCGGGTTCGTGCAGTTCAGGTGCGTGTAGAGCGTTCGCCCGCGCATTCCGCCCAACAAGCGCAGGCTGCCGTCGGCGCCGCCCACCGGCGTGTGTCCCAGCGCGTGCGCGTCGGGCGCGCCCGGGCGCAGCGTGCGCAGCTCGCCGGCGCTGAAGAACGTGCCGTCGACGACGCGCACGTCGGCTTCGGCGAGCTCGGCGAGCGTCGCGCTGTCGAGGCGCTGGAGGTACGGCGCGTAGACGACGCGCTTGCCCGAGCGCTTGTCGACGACGCGCATCCCGAGCGTCGACTCGGCGCTCGCGCTCGCGATCGGCTGCGTCCAAGCCGGAGCTTTCCCGGGAATCGGGAACAGCTTCGCCTCGAGTTGCTCGCCGCGATCGAGGAAGAACGGCTCGTCGATCTTCACCGTGCCGAACGCCGGCGCGAGCAGCTGGAACATCGCGTTGTGCTCGAGCAGCGCGTCGCGGATCCACGGCGTCGTGATCACGCGGTACGAGAGCGAGTCCGTGAGCGAGAGCAGCCCGAGGGTGTGCGCGAGGCTCGCATCGGTGAGCACGATTGTGTCGAGCGGGACGCTGCGCGTGCCGGGCTTCGGGTGGAGGCCGGGGAAGCGCGCGAGCTGCTCGCGCAGGTCGGGCGTCGCGTTCACGAGCGACCAGCGCGCATCGCCCGCAGAGATCGCGAGCGAGGCGTGGAGGCGCGCGGGTACTGCGGGGTCGCCGCGGCGCGCATTCACCGAGTTCGCGCCGCCGCAGTTCCACTGCGGGAGCGCGCCGCCGCAGGTCGTGCCGAGGACGCGCAGGCGCACGAGTCGTTACGCCCGGATCAGCGAGAGTCGCACCGCGCCGTCGTCGAGCGCGGCCTCGCTCACGTGCATCCCTGTCACGTCGAGCCGGCCGTCGAGGTCGATCTCCACCGCGAGCACGTTCTCCGCGATGTACGCCGAGAACGCGCGCGCGGCTTCGCGCTGCGCGTCGGGAAGCCCGAGCGCGAGGCGGATGCGGTCCGACACCGCGAGGCCGGCGTCGCGGCGCGCTTGCTGGATCGCGCGCACGAGATCGCGCGCGACGCCCTCTTGCTCCAGCTCTCTCGTGAGCGCGAAGTCGAGCACGACGATCATCTCGCCGGACGCGAGCGCCTGGCACGCGACGCCCGGCTTCGGCACGAGCCGCAGCGTGAACTCGTCGCCTGTGAGGCGCTGCCCCCCGACCGTGACGCTGCCATCCGCGCTGCGCTCCCACTTCCCCGCCTTCGCGGCGGCGAGCACCGTCTTCATCTCCTGGCCGAGGCGCGGCCCGAGCGCGCGCGCGTTCACCGCGAGCTGGAAGCTCGCGAACGCCTCGATCGCGGGCTCCGCGATCACACGCTTCACGTTCACCTCGTCCTCGATCAGCGAGGTGAACGCCGCGAGCCGCGCGGCGTTCGGGCCGGCGATCGTGAGCGAGGCGAGCGGCTGGCGCACGCGCACGTTCTGCGCGCGCCGCATCGCGAGCGCGGTGGAGCAGGCGTCGCGCACGCGGTCCATGTCGGCGACGAGCGCGGCGTCCGCTGGGAGCGCGTTCGCATCCGGCCAGTCTGCGAGGTGAACGCTCTTGCCGGTGAGCCCGCGGTAGATCTCGTCGCTGAGGAACGGCACGAGCGGGCTCGCGACGCGCATCAACGCACACAGGCAGGTGAAGAGCGTGTCGTACGCGGCCTGCTTGTCGGCGCTCGCCTCGCTCGCCCAGAAGCGCGGGCGACTGCGGCGGATGTACCAGTTGTTGAGCGCGTCGAGGTAGGCGAGCACGCTCTGGCACGCACCCGCGATGTCGTACGCGTCGAGAGCGCGCTGCATCTCTTCCACGAGCGCGCGCGTCTTCGCGAGCGCGTAGCGATCGAGCACGTTCGTCGCGCTCGCGACCTCACGCGCGGTGACGGCGTCGGCGTTCGCGTAGAGCGCGAAGAAGTGCCACGCGTTCCACATCGGCAGCAGCACCGCGCGCACCGCGTCGGCGATCGGCTTGCCGTCCTTCTCCACGCGCAGATCGCCGCCGCGAAGAATCGGGGAGCTCATCAGGTACCAGCGCAGCGCGTCGGAGCCGTGCTTGTCGAACACTTCCTCGGGCTCGGGGTAGTTGCGCAGGCGCTTGCTCAGCTTCTGGCCCTGCTCGTCGACCGTGACGCCGTGGCAGATCACGTTCTTGAACGCGGGGCGATCGAACAGCGCCGTCGCGAGCACGTGCAGCGTGTAGAACCAGCCGCGCGTCTGCGCGACGTACTCGACGATGAAGTCGGCCGGGAAGTGATGCTCGAACCAGTCCTTCCTCTCGAACGGGTAGTGCACCTGCGCATACGGCATCGAGCCCGACTCGAACCAGCAGTCGAGCACGTCGGGGATGCGCCGCATCATCGACTTGCCCGTGGGATCGTCCGGGTTCGGGCGCACGAGCTGATCGATCGCAGGGCGATGCAGATCGATTACGGGCACGCCGAAGTCGCGCTCGAGCTCGGCGATCGATCCGTACACGTCGACGCGCGGGTACTTCGGGTCGTCGCTGCGCCACACCGGGATCGGCGCGCCCCAGAAACGGTTGCGCGAGATCGACCAGTCGCGCGCGTTCTCGAGCCAGTTGCCGAACAGGCCGTCGCGGATGTGGCCGGGGATCCAGTTGATCTCGCGATTCGTCGCGACGAGCCGATCCTTGAACTCGGACACGCGCACGAACCACGACGACATCGCGCGGTAGATGAGCGGCTGGTCGGTGCGCCAGCAGTGCGGGTAGTTGTGCACGATCGTCTCGTGGCGAATCAGGTCGCCGCGCTCGCGCAGCACGCGCGTGATCTTCGGGTTCGCCTCGAAGACGTGCTCGCCCGCCCAGTCCGCGACTTCGCTGGTGAACTTGCCCGCGTCGTCCACCGGCACGACCACGCCGATGCCATTCGCCGCGCAGATCGTGAGGTCGTCCTCGCCGAAGCCCGGCGCCATGTGCACGACGCCGGTGCCTTCTGCGACGTCCACGAACTCCGCTGTTAGAAAGCGGAACGCGTTCGCCTGCGATGCAAAGAATGGGAACAGCGGCGTGTACTTGCGCCCACCGAGCTCCGCGCCCTTCACGCTCGCGACTTGCTCGTAGCCCGCGAGCTCCTTCTCGTACTTCGCCGCGCACGCAGCGCCTAACACCACGCGCTTGCCGTCCTTCGCGAACACCGCGTAGTCGAGCGCGGGCCCGACCGCGAGCGCGAGGTTCGAGGGCAGCGTCCACGGTGTCGTCGTCCACGCCCAGAGCTCAGTGGGAGTCGAGTCGCTCGCGGTGGGCTCGAGCGCGAAGCGCACCGTGATCGCCGGGTCCTGTTTCTCGCGCGTGGCGTTGTCCATGCGTGTCTCGAAGTTCGAGACCGGCGTCTGCGCGGCCCACGAGTACGGCAGCACGCGCACGCCTTCGTAGATCAGGCCCTTGTCCCAGAGTCGCTTGAACGCCCAGATCACGCTCTCCATGTAGGAGGCGTCCATCGTCTTGTAGTCGTTCGCGAAGTCGACCCAGCGGCCTGCGCGGCAGATCGTGTGCTCCCACTGCTCCGTGTATCGCATCACGGAGCTCTCGCAGTGGCGGTTGAAGCGCTCGATGCCGTACTCGAGGATCGCCGCGCGCCCCGAAACCCCTAATTCCTTCTCCGCTTCCATCTCGGCGGGGAGGCCGTGGCAGTCCCAGCCGAAGCGGCGCTCGACGCGGCGACCGCGCAGCGTCTGGTAGCGCGGGATCACGTCCTTCACGTAGCTCGTGAGCAGGTGCCCGAAGTGTGGAAGACCGTTCGCGAAGGGCGGGCCGTCGTAGAACACGAACTCGTTCGCGCCGTTCACGCCCGCCGCGCGGTCCTCGACGCTGCGCTCGAACGTGCGCTCTTTGCGCCAACGCTCGGCCACGCGCTTCTCGATCTCGGGAAACGAGACCTGCGCGGGAACTTCGGGATACGGCGGGGACGCGCTGCGGGCGTTCATGAGGGCGCCGAAACTACTGATATCACCGGGGCTTTGCTGCCGTGAGATCGGTCGAGCCGGGCGGGCACGTCGCATGCAGAACCATCGGGACGCGCGCAACGTTCGGGAGCCGCGAGGGTTTCCCGATTGCGCGCGCCCTCGGTTCAGACGCTCCGGGCCCCTCCGCGCTCCGCCGAAGCCCCGGAGAGCCTGAAAACTCCTGGAGACGCAGCATGTTTCAGCGCTTCATGCTCCTCGGTCTCGCTCTGCTGTGCAGCCTCCTCTCGACGTGGACTCACGCGCAGGGCGCAAACATCGCGAACGTGAGGGTCGAGGTGACGATCGCTCGAACGTCGCTCGGCCCGGACGATCTCGACTTCGAGCTTCGCGTCACGGGGAGCGGTCTCGTCGACGGCACGCTGACGCCACCAAATGCGGCCGCTGTCGCGCTGACCCGTTCGGGAGCGGACCTGGTGCTGACGGACAGCTTCGCGAACGAAGCTGAGTTGAGCTCGCTTCTGCCGAACGGCACGTACCAGCTCAGAGTCAACGGCGGCGCGCTGACCGCGTCGCTCGTGTACACGCGCCCCAGCGTGCCGTCGCCCGCGATCGCCGAGCCGGGCGTGGGAGCCGTCGTGGCGCCGGGCTCGGTTCAGATCGTGTTCAGCGCTTGCGCCGCCTGCAACTTGGTCGGCGACTCGGTCGTGGCCGAGATCGAAGACGGCCAAGGTGCTTTGCTCGACGACGAGACGCTCACGGCGAGCAGCACGACCTGGACGCCACAGGGCGCGTCGGGCCCGCTGCTTCTTCCCGAGCGAGCCGAATTCGTCGCGCGCGTGACGCACACCGCCATTCGACAAGCGAACGTCACCACGAACGACGCCGACGGCACGCTGCTGTTCTCGCACGAGTTCGTGCAGTCGGACGAGGTGGACTTCGAGACGGGCTTCGAGCGGCCGCAGGGGCACGTTTGCCTCGCGGCGAACTACACGGCGCCTCCGGCGGGCTGCACGATTCTCACGAACGCGGAGCTTCAGGTGCTCGATTCGAGCGGCGTGTTCACGGCGCAGGTCGCAGGCCACGACCTCGAGTACACGCTCGCGGTTGCTGCGAGCGGCGCGCTCTCCGGAAACGCGGCCGCGGATCTCGACGACGACGGCTCGCTGGAAACGAGCGCCGCGCTCCGTGGTCGCTTGCGGGGCACGCGAGGCGATGTGCGCTCGCGGATCGCCTTCGCGCTCGAGAACGCGGCGCTGTCCGCGAAGCTGAAAGTGAAGCAGGTGGAGAGGCTCTCGATCGTCGGAGGCACCGTCACTGGCACGCGCCGCGCCAAGGGCGCGATCGGAGCGACGAAGATCAACGAGGAGACTCCCACGAATGGGCCGCTGCCCTTCGCGCCGCTCGGTTGGCTGCTCGAGCTCGACATCGACGGGGGCGAGCCGGTGCAAAACGCGCTGCTGACGCTCGAGGGCGGGCGCAGCTTCGCGCTCACGGGCAAGCACGGCTTCCGCGTCGCATCCGGCGCGTCCAGCTTCAAGCTGCGCTCAGCGGGCAAGGGGATTCGGCTCGCGCTCTCGAAGGTCGCGCTCGACGACTCGACGGCGCCGCTGACAATGACCGGAGGTGCGCTGCGAACGCGAGTGCTCGGGCAATCGGCGCGCGCGTCGGTTCCGTAGGGGCCGCGTCGCGGCCTGCTCAGCTCTTCGGCACCGCCGCCATCTCCGCTGCGATTGCGGCCTGTACTGCCGGGCGCTTCTGAATGCCTTCGAGGTACGCCGCTGCAGTGGGCGCCAGCGTCGCGCCGACGCGCTGCGCGAGCATCAGCGACCACGCGAGGTACGCGTCCGCGATCGTGAAGTGGTCGCCCACTGCGAACGCGCGGCCTTCGAGCTGCTTCGCTACGTACGCGAGCTTCTTGTCGAGCGCGCCGCGCGCCCACGCCTTCGCTTCCTGCGGCGAGTCGGGCGTGAACATCGTGGCGTAACAAGCCTTGTGGATCTCGGTGCCGACATAGTTCAGCCATTCGAGCACGCGGTAGCGATCGCGCGATCCCGGCGCAGGCAGAAGACCCGCGTTCGGCGCGGCGTCGGCGAGGTACTGAAGCACCGCGGCGTTCTCGGTGAGGATGCTGCCGTCGTCGAGGCGCAGCGTCGGCACCTGGCCCTTGGGCGAGACGGCGAGGAAGTCTTCCCCCGCCGCGGTGCGCTTGGTCGAGAGCGTGACGGCGGTGAGCTCGAGCGGGATGCCGGCCTCGCGCGCGGTGATGTGGCTCGCGAGCGAACATGCAAAGGGCGAGAAGTAGAGCTTCATGGTTGCCTCCGGATCGTGAGTACCTATTCTGTACCTAACGGTACATTATGAAGCGCACAGCGTCGAGCACGAAATCGGCCCCACGAAAGCGCGGCAGGCCCGCGGAGTTCCAGCGCGGCGCCGCGCTCGATGCCGCGCTCGCGACGTTCTGGCAGCGCGGCTACGGCGGCGCGTCGCTCGACGACCTGACGACCGCGATGGATCTCAACAAGCCGAGCCTCTACGCCGCGTTCGGGAACAAGCAGCAGCTGTACGAGGCCGCCGTCGACCACTACGTCGCGAACATCGGCGCCTCGTACCTCGCGCCGCTCGCGGCCGCGAAGCTGCGCGCCGCGCTCGATGGCTTCTTCGACGCGATGATCGAGGGTGTGTCCGGCAAGCACGGCCCGCGCGGCTGCATCGTCGCGTGCACACTGCCTGCGGAGGCGGGCGCCTCGAACGCCGCGCAGGCGAAGCTCGCCGCGGTGCTCGCGCAGCTCGACAGCGCGCTGGTTGCGCGCATCCACGCCGCGCAGCTGGCGGGCGAGATCGCGAAGCGTCGCGACGCGCGCGTGCTCGGCCAGCTCGTCACGAGCGGGATGCTGGCGCTCTCGATCCGCGCGCGCGCGGGCGCGAGCAAGCGCACGCTGCGCGCGATCGCGGACGAGATCGTGGCGGCGGTGCTGGCGCCCTGACAGCGCGCGTCAGCGCGCCGCTTCTCCCGCGCCGAGCGAATCGAGCGCTCTCCGCGCGTCCTCACGCACGCGCGCATCGGTGTCAGCGAGCGCACCGCGCAGCGCGTCCTCGATCTGCACCGCGAGCCGGGCGCGCGTCGGCTTGCACGGCGCGCACGTGAGCGCGTGGATCGCGTGGCGCCGCACCTTCGCGACAGGATCGGAGAGCTTGCGCAGGATCGGCTCCAGGTACGACTCGTCCGCGAGGTGATCCATCAGCTGGAGGCACCACCAGCGCACCTTCGCGTTGGGATGCTCGAGCCCGGCGATCAACGCAGCCTTCGCTTCGTCGCACACGCGCACGCGGCGCAGATCACCCGCGTTGATTGCGCCCACGAGCGCGACGATCGCTGCGTTGCGGCGCGACTTGTCGGCGAAAGCGGCGACGAGGTCGGCTGCAGAAGTCATGCGCGTCTCTACGTCCCGGGCGGGAAGAGTCTCGCGTCGCCGAAGATGCGCTCGCCTTCGCTCGACAGCGACCAAGCCGCGCCATCCGCCAACGCGACGACCTCCGCGGCGGCGGCCTCGGCATAGCGACTCACGGCCTCCAGAAAATCCGCGCCGCAGCGATTCAGATGCGGGAGCAGCTCGCTGCGCGCGGCGCCGATCGCGGTGAACTCTTCGCGCCGAGCGAGCACGTCGTCGAGCGGCGCGGCGGTCAATCGAAACAGTGAGATGTTCGGTGTCAGCTGCATTGCGCCTCCACTGGCCGCGACGACGCAACCCCCACTCGCGATCTTGCGCTCCACGGGCGCGCGAAGCTCGGGCCGGAGGAGCCGATTGCGAAAGGCGATCGGATCGCCGCCCGAGAGATAGAGGACGTCACACGAAGCGAGGAGCGCCGCGGCGTCCGCCGGATGCGTCACGTCGGCGATCGGCTCGAGCTTCGAGAAGCCAATCTGAGCGAAGGCTCTCTGCGCAGTCGCGAAGTGGGTGCGCAGCGACGCCACGCTCGGCGCAAGCCACGCGATTCGAGGATCGGAGCTGCCTCGCATCGCGTTCGACACCGCCTCGTTCGCGCTCGCGGGAAAGTCACTCGTGAGCCAGAGGTTCACGGCGCCGACTCGCCCAAGCTTCGCCCCATCGTGCGAACACGCGGCGCAGCGCCCGGTCGCAGCGCCGCGGTCTTCTCCGTGCGGGCGAATCCAGCACGCGCGTAGAGCCGCTCCGCGCGCCCATTGCCTTCGGTGACCTGAAGCTCGACTCGCTTCGCATTGCGCGCTCGCGCCCAATCAAGCACGGCGTCGACGACCAATCGGCCCACGCCCGCACGTCGCGCGTCCGGGTCGATCCACATCGCGCCGAGGTGCGCGATCTCGGGGCGCTCGCTTTCCAGACGCGCGTACACGACGCCGATCGCGCGGCCCGCCCGCTCGGCGATGAAGAGCGCGTGCGTCGGCGAAGCCGCGACGCCCGCGACGAGCTCCTCCCACTGCGCATCCGGCCATGCGCTCGCCCCTGCGAGGGTCTGCTGAAACGCGTCGGGTGACTCCGCAAGCGCGCGCAGGCGGATCTCGCGAAACGCGCGCCAGTCGGTCGCGCGCAGCTCGCGGATCGTTGCGCGTGTCTCGCCGGCTTCCATCGCCCGAGCCTAACGCCACGGTGCGCTTCGCCTCGCGCTATAGAGTCGCGCGCTCGGGAGGTCTCTCATGCGCGCAGCCGTCATGCGCTCGGGCCGAATCGTCACCGCCGACGTCGCGGAGCCGACGCCTGGGCCCGGACAGGTGCTCGTGAAGACGCTCGCGTGCGGCATCTGCGGCTCGGACCTGCACGCGCTGAAGCACGGCGAGCAGATGGCGCGCGTGTCGCGCGAAGTCGATGCCTGGGCGTTCGTGATGGACCTCTCGCGCGACGTCGTGATGGGCCACGAGTTCTGCGCCGAAGTCCTCGACTTCGGCCCCGGCTGCGAGCGCAAGCTGAAGCGCGGCGATCGCGTGTGCTCGATGCCGATGGTGCCCGTCGGCGATCGCATCGCGGGCGTGGGCTACTCGAACGAGTTTCCTGGCGGATACGGCGAGCGCATGGTGCTCGGCGAGCAGTGGTTGTTACGCGTGCCCGACTCGCTGCCGACCGAGGCGGCCGCGCTGACCGAGCCGCTCGCGGTCGCGGAGCACGCGGTCGCGAAGGCCGCGCTCGGCAACGGCGAGGCGCCGGTCGTGATCGGCTGCGGGCCGGTCGGGCTCGCGGTGATCGCCTCGCTCGCGCGCCGGCGCATCGCGCCGATCGTCGCCTCGGATTTTTCGCCCATTCGCCGCGCGCAGGCGGCGAAGGTGGGCGCGCACGTCGTCGTCGACCCCCGCAGCGAGGCGCCGATGGAGCGCTTCACGGCGAACGCGGGTGCGAAACAGGCCGTGATCTTCGAGTGCGTCGGCGTTCCCGGCATGCTCGCGCAGCTGATGAAGCAGGCGCCGCGCGGCGGGCGGATCATCGTCGTGGGCGTCTGCCTCGAAGAGGACCGCATCCAGCCGCTCGTGCCGATCTCGAAGGAGCTGAACCTGCAGTTCGTGCTCGCCTACACGCGCGAGGAGTTCACCGCGACGCTGCATGCGCTCGCGGACGGCGAGCTCGACGCGAGCGCGTTCGTGACGGGCAAGGTCGGCGTCGACGGCGTCGCGGGCGCGTTCGAGACGCTCGGCACGCCCGATCGCCACGTGAAGATCCTGGTCGAGCCGTGGCGCAGCGGCGGGCTCCAGTAACGAATGCCGGAGCTTCCCGAAGTCGAGGTGACGCGGCGCCGCATCGCGCCGGTGTTGGTGGGCCGAACGTTCGCGCGCGTCCGCACCACGAAGCCCTCGTACTTCTTCATCACGCCGCCCGAGAAGCTCCGGCGCGGGCTCGAAGGCCACACGGTGAAGGCGCTCGCGCGGCGCGGGAAGTATCTGCTCGCGGAGATCGACGGCGGCTCGCAGCTGTTGTTACACCTCGGCATGACGGGCCAGCTCTTCTCGAGCAACGTCGCCAGCGTGCGCCTGCTCTCCGCGACCGTGCGCGCCTCGCTCGCACCCGAGGCGCAGCTCCGCTTCGAGCCCGACGCGCACACGCATCTTCAGCTCGCGTTCGCCGACGACGGCCCGCAGGTCTTCTTCCGCGACGTGCGCAAGTTCGGAAAGGTGCAGCTGCTCGCGCCCGGCGAGGCGAGCGAGCGCCTCGCAAAGCTCGGGCCGGATGCGCTCGATCTCACGGGCGAAGCCCTGTTCGCTGCGACGCGTGGGCGGGTCGTCGCGATCAAGAGCCTGCTGCTCGATCAAGCCGTGATCGCAGGCGCGGGCAACATCTACGCCGACGAAGCGCTGTTCCTCGCGGGCGTGCGCCCGACGCGGCGCGCCCAAAAGGTGAAGCGCGACGAGTGCGAGCGCATCGCCGACGCGTTGAAGCGCGTGCTGCTGCGTTCGATCGAGACGGGCGGCAGCTCGATCAGCGACTACGTGGCGCCCGACGGGAGCGACGGCGCCTATCAGGACGAGCGCCGCGTCTACGCGCGCGAAGGCGAAGCTTGCGCGCAGTGCGGCACGAAGATCAAGCGCATCGTGATCGGGCAGCGCAGCGCGCACTACTGCCCGAGCTGCCAGCCGTGAGCTGCGCGCTGTGCTGACGCTCACCGAGCTGCGCCGTGTCGCCGCGCTACTCGATCGCACGCGGCGCGGCGCGCGCGTCGACAAGATCGTGCAGACCGAGGATGCCTCGCTCGCGCTGCTGTTCGCCGGGTCGGACTCGTTGCCGCCGCAGGATCGGCTCGTGCTCGCGCTGTGCGCGAAGCCTGGCGTCGCGCGAGTCTCCAAGTTGCGCGCGCTGCCCGCTGCGCCCGCGACACCGCCGCAGCTCGCGCAGTACCTGCGCGCGCACCTCGACGGCGCGCGGCTGCGCAGCGTGCAGATCGAAGGCGCGGACCGGCAGCTGCGGCTGCGCTTCGACACGCGCGAAGAGAAGCTGTCGCTGCTGTTCTCGATCCTCGGGCCGCGCAGCAACGTGTACGCGCTCGATGCGGACGATCGCGTCGTCGCGAGCGCGCGCCCGCTGGCGGAGACGCGGCGCGACTTGGTGTTAGGCGAGCCGTGGCGCTCGCCCGAGGGCGGCCCGCGCAGCGAGGGCGAGGACCGCTTCGCGAGCGCAAGCGACGAAGACTTGCTCGGGGCGATCGAGGCGCACTACGCGGAAAAGGAAGCGAGCGCGGATGAGGCCTCGCTCGCTCGCCGCGTCGCGCAGGCGCTTCGCAAGCAGCGCGCCGCGATCGAGAAGAAGCTGCGCCTCGCGCAGGAGGATGCGGAGCGCGCGGGCAACGCGGAGCAGCTGAAGCGCTGGGGCGAGCTCGTCGCGGCGCACATCACCGCGCTGAAGCTCGGGGACGTCACGCTGCGCGCGAACGACTTCGCGAGCGGCGCGCCCGTAGAGGTTCCGCTCGATCCCAAGCTCACGCCCGCCCAGAACAAGGACGAGTACTTCCGCCGCGCGAAGAAGGCGGAACGCACTGCACTGAAGGCTGCGCAGGAAGTGGCGGAAGCGCAGGACCGCCTAACAAGCCACGGCGCGCTCGAAGCGCGCGCAACGGGGTGCGCGGACGACGCCGCTGCGTTGGCGACGTTTGCGCAGGAGCCCGAGCTCGCGCGCTTGCTGGAGCGCTTCGCGCCGCAGCCCGCGCCCGCGACGAAGCCTGAGAAGAAGGCGCGCGAGTGGCGCGTGGGGAAGACGGTGCTCCCGACGCGCCTCGCGCCCAAGGTCTACAAGACGGGCGACGGCCTCGAGATCTGGGTGGGCAAGAACGACGAGGGCAACGACGTCCTGACGACACGCCTTGCGCGCGGCACCGATCTCTTCTTTCACCTCGAGGGCAACCACGGCAGCCACGTCGTCCTGTGCACCGAGGGCAAGGGCGAGGACGCGCCGCCCGAGTCGGTGCTCGAAGCGGCCGAGCTGTCCGTGCATTTCTCGAAGGCGAAGGGCGCGACGCGCGCCTCGGTGCACGTCGCGCCCATCAAGCACGTGAGCAAGCCGAGCGGCGCGAAGCCGGGCCTCGTCTACGTCACGCGCGGCAAGACGATCCAGCTGCGCCGAGATCCGGCGCGCCTCGCGAAGGTGTTAGGGGCGCGGGTGGAGGAGTGAGCGCGGCGCTCAGTGAAGCTGTTCCGGCCGCCAGCGCCTCTCGATGCCCGCGCGAAGCGCGCGTTCGAGCCAGTCGGCGGGAATCCAGAACAAGCCAAGGTCCTCCATCGCGTCGCCGATTCCGATGACGACGTCCTCCGCGATCGCTCGCTGCATCAGCAGCATCAAGTCGTCGAGCGGAATCTCGGTCAGCCGCAAGTGAGGCCATGACTTCCGCCGCGCGCGCCGTGCGGTGGACCTCGACGACCAGAGCGGGAAGATCGTTTCGCCTTGGTCATGCAAGACGCGCAGGTCGCCATCGAGGGAGAGAGTGAAGGCTCGCTTTGCGCCAACCACTTCGAGCAGGAAGAGGGACAGAAAGAACTGCACGGGCGTGAGCCGCATGGGAATCCCGGGCGGGACCGCGGGACGAGAAGCGAGAGCGTGCGCGGCGACGGCGAGCGAGTCAACGCGAACGTGTGTTCACGCCTCGGAAGCGCGCGCACTTTGATTGCGCGCGCACCTCGACGGCAATCGGCGAGTCAAGGGAGGCGTCGAATCGGCCGATGCTCACCGCGTGAAGCCGTCCACCACCGTTCACGACCTAAAGGCGCTCGTGCAGTCTTTCCATCCCGTGATCGCGTTCGACACGGAGGAGGAAGAGCGCGTCGAGAAGCTCGCGGACACGGTCGCTGCCGAGCTCGGCATGCCCGTGTTCGTGTGGACGCTGACGAGCGGCTTGTTCCGCAAGCCCGGCGCAAACGGGACGATCAACACCACGGTCCCGAACGAGCTGTTCGCGCACATGCAGACCCTCTCGCTCGAAGCGGTCTTTCTGCTCAAGGACGTGGCGAAGCACCTCGCCGATCCTGCGGTGTGCCGCTCGTTCCGCGAGGCGGCCCAGCAGTTCTCGGGCACGCGCTCGACGATGTGGATCGTGGGCACCCAGCTCGAGTTTCCGAGCGACGTGAAGCACCACGTCCTGCACTTTCCGCTCGATCTCCCGACCAAGCGCGAGCTCGCCGAGATCGTGACCGCGGTGGCGCGGGGGCTGAAGGAGCGCACGGGCGCGAGGATCGAGCTCGCGAAGCCCGACCTCGAACGCCTCCTCGAC
This sequence comes from Deltaproteobacteria bacterium, assembly GCA_016875395.1. Taxonomy (NCBI): domain Bacteria; kingdom Pseudomonadati; phylum Myxococcota; class Myxococcia; species Deltaproteobacteria bacterium. The sequence goes on from VGRF01000028.1 coordinate 40,027, forward strand.
GCACTCAGCGGCCTCACCTCGCACCAAGCGAAGCAGGCGGTCGCCGCGGTGATCATGGAAGACGGGAAGCTGCACGCCGAGGACGTGCGCCGCATCGTCGATCGCAAGGCGAAGCTGTTAGGGCAGGACGGGCTGCTCGAGTACTACCCGGCCGAAGACAACACGTACGAGCTCGGCGGCTTCGCGCGCCTCAAGCAGTGGCTCGGTCGTGCGCGCATCGCCTTCAGCCCCGAGGCCGCGGAGCTCGGGCTGCCCGCGCCGCGCGGCATTTTGCTGGCGGGTGTGCAGGGCTGCGGGAAGTCGCTCGCGGCGAAGGCGATCGCTCGCGAGTGGACGATGCCGCTGCTGAAGCTCGACGCCGGGCGTCTCTACGACAAGTACATCGGCGAGAGCGAGAAGAACCTCCGGCGCGCGATTCAGCTCGCGGAGGCGATGTCGCCGTGCGTGCTGTGGATCGACGAGCTCGAGAAGAGCTTCGCCTCGTTCAGCGAGGGCGGCATGGACGGCGGCGTGTCGCAGCGCATCTTCGCGACGCTGCTGACGTGGCTGCAGGAGAAGAAGAAGCCCGTGTTCGTGGTGGCGACCGCGAACGACGTGTTCCGCCTCCCACCCGAGCTGATGCGCAAGGGCCGCTTCGACGAGCTGTTCTTCGTCGACTTGCCCGCGCCCGCCGAGCGCAAGTCCATCTTCGAGATTCATCTGCGCCGCAAGAAGCAAGACCCAGCGCGCTTCGATCTCGCCCAGCTCGTCGCGGCGAGCGACGGCATGAGCGGCGCCGAGATCGAGCAGGCCGTGATCTCGGCGCTGCTGCGCGCGCTGCACGAGAAGCGCGCGCTCGACACCGCGCTGCTCGCCGACGAGCTCGCGAGCACCGTGCCGCTCTCGCGCACGCGCGCGGAGGACGTTGCGCGGCTGCGCGAGCTCGCGAAGGGCAGGTTCGTGCCGGTGGCCTAGCGGCCGCTTCGCGCGCGCCACGCAGCGAGCGGCGGCCACAGTTTCAGCGAAGCGATCTCGCCTTCACGCACCCACCTCAGCTCCGCGATCTCCGCGCCGTCGCAGCGCACGATGGGCTCGAGCTCGCAGCGCAGCTCGAAGAACGTCACGTGATCGCGGATGTGGTTGTGCTCGAGATGCAGATCGCCGAGATCCGTCAGCGCACCCGGATCGACCGCGAGCGCCGTCTCCTCGCGCAGCTCGCGCGCGGCGGCGACGCGCGGTGTCTCGCCGCGATCGATGCGGCCGCCGGGAAGTCCCCACCAGCTCTGATACGTGGAGCGCACCAACAACAAGTGGTCCGCGTGGCGGACGAAGACGCCGACGCCGCGCACGTGCGGATGGAACGCGCGGTTGTAGAGCGCGATTGCTCTCGCGCCGGCGCGCACGACGACGCGTGCGAGCGGCTGCGGGAGGAGATGCAGGGCGCGCACGCTCAGCCGCCGTCGGCGTCGAGCTGGAAGCCGGGAGTCTCTGCGAGCACGCGCGCGCCCGCGTCGACGCGCGCTTCGATGCCGCCGCGCGCGTGAGCGGCGGTGATGCCGGCTTCGGGCTCGAGCACGATGAGCGCGGTGCTCCAGGCTTCCGCGATCGCGCCGCTCTCGGCGAACACGATCGCGCGCTGCTCGCGCGAGATGTTCTCCGACGTGCGCGGATCGACGATGTGGCCGTAGCGCACGCCCGCGATCTCGAACGTTTGGCCGAGGCTCTCCGAGATCGAGACGTTCGCATCGCGCAGGCTCAGCACCGATCCGTCACCGAGACGAATCCGCCAATTCGGCGCATCGAGGGGTGCGCCGAGCGCGAGCAGGCTGCTGCCACCGAAGTTGAGGAGTGCGCGGCCAAAGCCTTCCGCGCGGAGCAGCTCGCCGAGTCGGTCGAGAGCCCAGCCCTTGGCGATGCCGCCGAGATCGAGCGCGGCGCCCGCTGGCAGCGCGATCGTCCCGCGCAGCGCATCGAGCTCGACGCGCTCGATGCCGACCGACGCGCGCGCCGACGCGATCTCCGCAGGGCTCGGCGCAGCGCCGTGCTCCTCCGCCCAGCGCCAGAGCCGCATCACCGGACCCACCGTGATGTCGAAGGCGCCCTCGGTTTCCCGCGCGAAGCCGCGCGCGTCGATCAAGATTCGCACGAGCTCCGGCGACGCCGCTTGCGGCCCCGTGCCTGCTCTCGCATTCAGGCGCGCGAGCTCTCCGTCAGCGCGCCAGGTCGTGAAGATCGATTCGAGGCGCTCGACTTCTGCGAAGCAGCGCTCGATGGTGGCGTGCGCGCGCTCGCGATCGTCCGCCACGAGCGTGATTTCGAGGACGGTGCCCATCGCGGGACGCCCAGCGCTCACGTGCGCGGGCTCGAGTCGCTGCGATTCTGGCGTCGCACACGCCGCCAGCGCTGCGCCGAGGAGCAGCGCGGCGCACCTCATTCGAGCTGCGCGCCCTGCGTGTAGTTGCGCCCGGAGCCGCGGAACACGGCCCACAGCGAGAGCAGAATCAGCGCGGCGAGGCTCGTCTGCAGCGCGAGGAAGCCCGCGATCTTCAGCCAGGCGAACGCAGGATGGACGAAGCGCACGAGCCACCCGCCGCCTTCGTCGAGCGCCGCGCTGAGGAACGGGAAGGCGATCATCGCGACCTTCGTGCGCACGCTCACGGGCACGAACAGCACGAGGTGCGTGAGCACGAGCAGCAGCATGCCCATCGCGAACATGTGGAAGTGCGCGATCTCGAGCATTCCCTGATAAGTGCGCGGCGGACGGAACTCGCGCTCGTCGCCGAGGTAGTAGGAGACCACCGAGTCGGGCGTGAGCGACATCTTGTCGAAGTAGAGCAGCGCGTTCGTCAGCCAGAGCACCGCCACGTAGAGCGCGTAGCACGCGATGATCGTCTGCAGGAGACGATTGCGGCTCCACTCGCCCGTGATGACGAAGCGCAATCAGCCGCCTTCCGCGTGCGCCACGCTCGCCGCCGGCGCGGGCACGAGCAGGGAGAACAGCGCGAGCGAGCGGCGCACGCTGTTGGTCACGGCGCGCGTCGAGAGCGTCGCGCCCGCGATGCCGTGCACGCTGCCGCCCACTCTCAGGTCGGGCGTGAGCGTTCGCTGATCGAACTGCTCCAGCCAGCGCTGCGGCGGCAGGTAGTCCTGCGGCTCGTGGAACGCGAGCATGCGCGTCTGCGCGACGGCGCCGTCGGGCGAGATCACCACCAGCAGCGCCTCCGGCATCGACCGCACGTTGTGCACATCGACGAACGCGTAGCCGACGACGCGCCCGCCGCGCCACGCGGTGTGCAGCGTGACGATGCGGCTCTCGAGTGGCGCGCGCGAGCGCTCCTCGACCGCGCGCTTCTCCCGGTCGTCGAGCAGCACCGAGCGCTTCTCGATGCGCGCGCCGGGGAAGGCGGCCGCGAGCGCCTCGGCCTGCGATGCGAACACCTCGCCGAGCGCGCTGGTCGCGAGGAGCAGCACGGTGACGAGCAGCGCGAGCCTAATAAGCAAAGCCGACCCCCAGCGCGATCTGATCCGGGCGCAGGCCGGACTCCGCGTGCTCGTTCCGGTACTCGGCCTTCAGCACCACGTTCGGGTGCGGGAAGTACGAGAGCCCGGTCGAGAGCACCCAATAGTCCTGGTTCAGGTTGCGCACGAAGCCGTTCGGAACGTCGTGCTGCGTGTCGATGAACTCGATGCGTGCGTACGGCTCGAGCGCCTGCTCCTCGCTCTCGCCGAACAGCAGCGGCCACACGTCGTAACCGAGCTCGAAGTAACCGCCGAGCATGTTCTGCGCGATGCCCGCGGTCGGCGCCTTGCCGAGCGCGGTCGAGAGCGCGCCCGCGTTCGAGAGGCCGGTGTAGGCGAAGAGCGCGCGCGAGCTGAAGCCGCCGCGCCGGTACTGCGCGTGGAACTCGCCGATCCACAGGTTTGCGTCGGGCCGGCCGGCTTGCTCCTGATCCGCGCCTCCGTAGTAGAACGCGCCGCCGAGCTCGAGACCGGGCAGCCGATCGGGCGACCAGTCCGCGCGCGCCACGAACGCAGCGTCTTCCGCGAACGCGCGATTTCCGTTCTGCCGACCGCTGCGAAAGCCATCGGAGCCGAAGCCCGCGGCGTTGAAGCCGGTCGTCACGTACGCGCGGTACTCGAACGTCTCGCCGAGCTGCCCGTAGATGCCCGCGCCGAGCTCGCGCCAAGTCGACGGCAGCAGCCGCACCTCGGTCTCGGGGCGGAGCACACCGTAGAAATAGGGCGGCTCGTGGATCTCGTTCACGAAGCCCATCGGCATCAGCAGCATCCCCGCGCGGAAGTTCAGCTCGGGCTTCCAGTGGAAGTCGAGGTTCGCGAACTCGACCGAGACTTCACCGGTGCCCGCGGAGATGGAGCCCGGCCCGGTGCGCCCGTGCTCGAACTCGATCTCGGAGTTGAACACGATGCGGTCGTTGAACTTGTATCCGAGGTAAGTGATGAGCCGCAGCGCGTCCGCGCGCGCGAAGTTCGTGCCCTCGTCGTCGATCGGGTTCGTGTAGTTCAGCTCGCCGTAGCCGCCGATCGAGGCGCCGCGATTGCGCGCGTACACCTTCGAGGCCGCGGGGCCGAGGCCGTGCTCGCTCGCGAGCGGCTGCTCGTCGGGAACCGCGCTCTCGGTGCGGAGCTTCGCGATCTCCTCGGTGAGCACCTGGACTTGGCGCTCGAGTGCAGCGATGCGGTCGTCGCGGGCGGCGTCCTGGGCGAACGCTGCGGTCGCGACGAACGCGGTCAGAGCGAGGCAAGGAACGAAACGAGCGAGCGTCATAGAGCGGGGACCTCCGGTGCGATTGATTGAAATTGAAAACCGATTTCAATTTCAATGGCACGCTATCGAGGTCCTCGGACTCCTGTCAACGGCCTGGCGCGAATTTCGAAGGCGCGTTCGCAGAGTCGCTCGCAGGCCGGAGAAGCCACGTAACTCGCTGCCGTAGCTCGGGTTTCTGCTTCACGCCTCGGGTGTGTACTTCACCGGCATGCGCTTGATGCCCGCGATGAAGTTGCTGCGCTGGAACTCGGGGCGACCGATCGGCCGCATGTCCGGCAGGCGCGTTGCGATCTCTCGCAGGATGGAGCGCAGCTGCATGCGGGCGAGGTTCGCGCCGAGGCAGTAGTGCTCGCCGATGCCGAACGCGATGTGGTCGTTGTCCTTGCGCGTGATGTCGAAGCGCATCGCGCTCTCGCCGAACACCTCCTCGTCGCGATTCGCGGAGGGGTAGGAGAGGTAGAGCTTGTCGCCCTTCGCGATGCGCTGGCCGCGAATCTCGGTGTCTGCCATCGCGGTGCGCCGGAACATCATCACGGGCGGCGAGAAGCGCAGCACCTCCTCGATCGCGCCTTCGAGGTAGCGGTCGACGTCGCTCGTGAGCAGCTTCCACTGCTCCGGGTGCTCGAACATGAGGCGCATGAACTGCGAAGTCGCGTTGCGAGTCGTCTCGTTGCCCGCGACGCAAAGCAACACGAAGAAGTTGTTGAGCTCGAGCTCCGTCAGCGCCTCGCCTTCGACCGAGCCGTTCGCGAGCGCGCTCAGCAGCGTGTCGTCGGGCTTCGCCTTCTTCTGCGCCACGAGCTGGTTGCAGTAGAGCCACATCTGCATCGCGGTCGTCTTCGGGTCGACGGCGCGCATGTCGGCGTCGTCGGCGCCGATCATCTGGTTCGACCATTCGAAGATCTGTTTGCGCATCTCGAGGGGGATCCCGACCAGCTCGCAGATCAGCGTGAGCGGCAGCTCGCACGCGAGGTGCTCCACGAACTCGCACTCGCCCTTCTCCGCGATCGCGTCGACGGCCGCGCGGGCGTGACTGCGAATCGTCGGCTCGAGCTTCTCCACCATGCGCGGCGTGAAGCCGCGCTGCACGAGGCGGCGGTACTTCACGTGCTGCGGCGGATCCATCACGAGCATCGTCATGCGCTGGCCCGCGAGATCCTCGTCGTTCATCTCCCAGACGTAGGGGCCGCGCTCCGCGGAAGAGAACAGCTTCGGATTGCGCGAGACGTGAATCACGTCCGCGTGCTTGGAGAGCACCCAGAAGCCCTGCGTGACGTGCGAGATCGTCTTCTGCACCGCAGGCACCGGGCTCCAGTGGACGGGCGCCTCGCGCCGCAGCACGCGCAGGTACTCGTGCGGCGGGCCGCCGTGCGCCACGAACAGGTCGGGATCCGCGAGGTCGAGATCGCCGGGGCGGAGTGGCATGGGTTTCTCCTAGATTGGGCGCGTGCCCTCGGTGTGATCGGGTCGCAAGGACCCCGAGTTGAGCCGGGGGGACAGCATGTTCAAGGTATAAGACACCATGTCCGATGCCAAAGGCCAGCCCAAGGGCCCACGCGCGAAGTCGCGAGCAGACGTGCTGCGCGACTTCCGCGCCGACCAGATCCTCGAAGCCGCGACCGTCGTGTTCGGAAAGCTCGGCTACGCGGAAGCCTCGATCGAGCGCATCGCGGAAGAGGCCGGCGTCGCGCGCAGCACGGTCTACGTCTACTTCCCGAACAAGGACCTGCTGCTGAACCAGTGCCTCGCGCGGCACCGCGTCGTTCTCGGCGAGCGCGTTCGCACGGCGGTCGAGGCCGCGACGGGCTTCGAGGCGCGGCTCGCGGCGTTCTTCACCGCCGTGCTCGGCTACGTCGGCAACGTGAGTGAGTTCTTCCGCGCGCTGATGGGCGTGCGCGGCGTCGACCCGTTCTTCGGCGTCGGCAGCGGAGACGTGCCCACACCCGAGCTCGAGGCGCTGCGCGCCGAGTTCACCGCGCTGCTCGAGCGCGTGTTCGCCGACGCGATCGCCGCCGGCGAGCTCGCTCCCGAGTCGGTGCCGAGCGCGTTCGAAGCGCTCGCGCTGCTGCTCTACGGCGCGCTGATGCGCCGCACGATCGCGCCGGGCCCCGCCGACGCCTCGGCCGAAGCGGCGCAGCTCGCCCGCATCTACCTTCACGGCGTCGCGTGTCGATGACCTCGATCGCCACAGCTCAGCTTGACCCAAGCCACACGCCGAAGGATCAGCTGCGGCGCGAAGCGCCGTCGGCTGCATCCGCACTGCAACACGCGCGCGATCATCGGGATCGATCCCCTCAGCTGCGCGCACGAGCGAGCCAACACGGCGTCACGCACTGAGGAGTCCCTCCATGCTCTTTGACCGTTATCGCGTCATCGACATCGACACGCACATCACCGAGCCGGCCGGCGTGTGGACCGATCGCGTCTCCAAGAAGTGGGGCGATCGCGTGCCGCACATCAAGAACGTCGGCGGCGTCGATCTCTGGTTCATCGGCGATCAGACCGTGGGCATGCCGGGCGCGTACTCGGCGGCGGGCCACACCGGGACGTTTCCGGACATGCGCAAGAGTTATCAGGACATTCCGGCCGCGATGTACGACGCGAAGGCCCGCCTCGCGTGGCTCGACGAAGAGAAGCTCTGGGCGAACGTGATCTATCCCAACGTCGGCGGCTTCGGCGCGGGCGGCTTCCTGCGGCTCGGCGACCGCGCGCTCATGCTCGAGTGCGTGCAGGCCTACAACGACTTCTTGCTCGAGTGGTGCAGCGCGGACCCGCGCCGCCTCGTGCCGGTGATGGCGACGCCGTTCTGGGACGTCGCCGAGTCGGTGCGCGAGATCCAGCGCTGCGCCGGCAAGGGCTACAAGGCCGTGATCTTCTGCAACGACCCGAAGGACCACGGCCAGCCCGTCCTGCGCGACAAGCACTGGGATCCGATCTGGGCGACTGCGCAAGAAGCCGGTCTCTCGATCAGCTTCCACATCGGCGGCGGCAGCCTCGCCGAGCAGTTCAACGACCCGGCGAACATCGGCCAGAAGGCGAACTTCGCTCGCGTCTCGACGATGGCGACGCTCGACAACGCGAGGTGCATCTCGGACCTCATTCTCTCCGGCATTCCGCACCGCTTCCCGCGCCTTCCGCTCGTGTCGGTCGAGAGCGGCGTCGGCTGGGTGCCGTACCTGCTCGAGTCGCTCGACTGGCAGTGGCAGAACAACGGCGTCCGCGGCGAGCACCCCGAGTACGACCTGCTGCCGAGCGATTACTTCCGCCGCCAGATCTACACGAGCTTCTGGTTCGAAGAGGCGGGCCTCGAGAAGGCGATCGAGCTGTACCCCGACAACATCATGTTCGAGACGGACTACCCGCATCCGACCTGTCAGGCGCCCGGCCCGGCGAGCGCGGGCACGCATCCGCGCATCTATGCCGAGAAGGCGCTCGCGGGAGTGCCGGAGAGCTCGCTCGCGAAGGTGCTGCAGACGACGGCGCAGAAGTTGTACGGGCTTCACTAGCAACTCCGCGCGGAGTCGAGCATGCACGGTCTGCGCGGGGTTCGCGTCGTCGACTTCACCACGGGCATCGCAGGCCCGTACTGCACGAAGCTCTTCGCCGACGCCGGCGCCGAGGTCGTGCTGGTGGAGCCGCGCGGCGCGGCGAGCGAGCGCACGCCGCTGTTTCGCTTCCTCCACGCGAGCAAGCGCGCCGTCACCGGCGCGCCGGGCGGCGCGCACGTCGCCGATCTCGTCGCGAGCGCCGATCTCGTCGTCGAAGACTTCGCCGCGAGCGCGCCGCTCGATCGCGCCGCGCTGCTCGCGCGCCACCCGAGCCTCGTGCTCTGCTCGATCTCGCCGTACGGCCTGACAGGTCCGTACGCCTCGCGGCCCGCGACCGAGTTCACGATTCAGGCCGAGTGCGGATCGATCGCGGTGCGCGGGCGGCCGGGGCTGGAGCCGTATCAGGCGGGCGGGCGCGTCACGTACTGGTTCGGCGGCGTGATGGCGGCGGTCGCTGCGGCGGGCGCGGTGCATCGCGCCCGCACGACGGGACACGGCGAGCACGTCGATGTCTCGCTGCAGGAAGCGATGGCGCTCGCGACGACCACGTACGCCGATCTCTCGTCGTGGCTGATGGGGCGCGCGAAGCCGCCGTTCGCGGGGCATAGCATCGAGACGCCATCGATCGAGCCGACGGCGGACGGCTTCGTCGGCTTCAACACGAACACGGCGCAGCAGTTCAGCGACATCCTGCTCATGATCGAGCGGCCCGACCTGCGCGAGTCGCACGAGTTCGACACGGTCGTGCAGCGCCTCACGCGCCTCGCCGAGTGGGAAGCGATCGTGCACGCCTTCACGCGGCGGCACACGACGGCGGAGATCATCGAGCAGGCCGCGTTGTTACGGATTCCCGTCTCGCCCGTGTGCAGCGGCGAGACCGTGCTCGAGCATCTCGCGCTCTCGATCGAGACCGACGCGCAGTGGCGCGCGTTGTTGGGCGCGCTCGCTGCGCCCGCGTGGGCGACCGGCTTCCATGACGCCTCGCTCGCCGAGCGACGCGCGGCGCACGCCAAGCTCGACGAGGCCCTGCGTGCGCACTTCGCGGCGCGCGAGCTGGGCGCGAGCGTCGCGCAGCTCCTCGCGGCGGGTGTGCCCGCGGCGGAGGTGCAGGACGCGCGCTTCCTCAGCGAGCACCCGCAGATCGCGTCGCGCGGCTTCTGTGAGCGCGTACCGCATCCCGTCGTGGGCGACCTGCCGATCATGACTGTGCCGTTCCGCTACGCATCTGTTTCGCGCTGGCTTCAGCGCGCGGAGCCGACGCTCGGGCAGCACAACCACGAGTTGTTGGGGGAGCTCGGCTACGGCGACGCGCAGGTGGCGGAGCTCGAAGCGGAACGAGTGATCGGCACGCGGCCGATCGGGGTTTGAGAACGGGCAGAGCGCGATCGCCGCGGAGCGAACTCAAAGCCCAGGGCGCGAGGCACCTCAGAGCGTCGGGAAGTCCGCGACCCGCCTCAACCGCAATCGACCTTGCGTGGATCGTACGTGTCTCATGTGCAACCGTTGGACACGAAACGTGTTGAACACTCAATCAACTTGAAGATCGCCCGGTTAACTTCTCCGCGGTGCCGACAAGGGGATTTCGCGTGGTGAGAATCAACCTCGTTCCGCTTCAGGCGCGCTTAACCCAACTGCCCAGAACCACGAAGCGGGCGATTGCGTTGGGCGCAGACCTCGCTGCGACTGCCCTGGCACTGGCTCTCTCGGGTGCCCTCGTGTTGGGCGATCGAGCACGCGACCAGCTTCCGCTCGCCTACTTGGCGATCGCGCCACTCACCGCGATCCCCGCATTCGTGAAGTTCGGATTGTATCGGGCGGTGATTCGGTACATCGGAACGAAGGCGCTGGCGGCCGTCGTCGCTGGCGTCTCGATCTCTGTCGTGCTGTTGGGCGTGATCGACGCATTAAGCGATGCGATTCGCCTGCCTGTCGCGGTGTTCGCGATGTACTGGTCCTTCGCGTTGATCTACGTGGCAGGCAGCCGCTTCATCGCGCGAGTCGCGCTGAATCGCGAGCAGCGCAACGGCGCGCGCGTTGCCGTGTATGGCGCGGGCAAGGCGGGGGCATTGCTTGCGTCGGCGCTTCGCAACGCGCCTGAGTTCACCCCGGTGGCATTCGTCGATGACGATGAGGGGCTCGTCGGCAGCTTTATCGGCGGTCTCGAGGTCTCCGCGGTGACGGAGCTTCCGCGCTTGGCGGAGCAACTCGGCGTCTCCGAGGTGCTGCTCGCGATTCCGTCCGCATCCCGCCAGCGTCGACGCGAGATCCTCGCCGGCCTCGAGGGCCTCGGACTGCGTGTTCGCACGATCCCAGACCTCTCGGAGATCGCTGCGGGCCGAGCGCAGGTCGGTGAGCTGCGCGAAGTAGAGGCGAGTGATTTATTGGGGCGAGACGCCGTGGTGCCCCACGAGGGGCTCCTCCGCGCGCGTGTGGATGGAAAAGCCGTTCTCGTGACGGGCGCCGGCGGCTCCATTGGTTCCGAGCTGTGTCGACAGGTCGTCAAGCTGCAACCGCGGCGACTAGTGCTCGTTGATCAGTCGGAGCCAGCGCTGTATCAGGTCGAGCGGGAGCTCCAGAAGGGCGCCCAGGAATCCGGGTCCCCGCTCGAGATCACGGCACTTCTAGGAAACGCCGCGGACAGATTCCGGATGCGCGAGGTGTTCGAGACCTTCGCTGTGCAGACCGTCTACCACGCAGCGGCGTACAAGCACGTGCCGATCGTCGAGGAGAATGCAATCGCGGGGATCGCAAACAACGCGATGGCGACTTGGCGTATCGCGGACGCCGCGCGTGAGGCTGAGGTGGAGACGTTCGTCTTGATATCGACCGACAAGGCCGTGAACCCGACGAGCGTGATGGGCGCGACGAAGCGCCTCGCGGAGCTGATCGTTCAAGCGCTCCACGCCGAGAAATGCGCGATGCGGTGCTGCATCGTGCGATTCGGGAATGTGCTGGAGTCCTCGGGGTCCGTCGTGCCGTTGTTCCGCGAGCAGATCGCCGCAGGCGGGCCCGTTACGGTCACGCATCCGGACATCATCCGTTACTTCATGACGATCGAGGAAGCGGCCTCGGTCGTGATTCAGGCGAGTGCGCTCGCGACGGGCGGAGAGGTGTTTTTGCTCGACATGGGAGAACCCGTTCGAATCCGCGGCCTCGCTCGCCGGATGATTCACCTCTCCGGGCTCAGTGTCCGCGACGCGGACAATCCGGATGGCGACATCGAGATCCAGTACACGGGGCTCCGGCCCGCGGAGAAACTCAAGGAGGAGCTCCTCGTCTCGCCGAACTCCGTGCGCACGCAGCATCCGATGATCATGCGGGCCGTCGAAGCCTTTACACCTTGGGACCAGCTACGCCGAATTCTCTTGGAAATCGACGAGGCGTTGCGAGTGTCTAACGTGCGCCGCGCACTCGAGCTGCTCTCGAAGGCCGTTCCTGAGTACGCGCCTAGCCTGTCTGCAGGCGACGTGGTGGCTCAGGAGCGAGCGGGGACTTCGCGTCTGTCGGTGCGGCCGCGGGCTCGCGACGCCGATCCGCACGGCCCGCGGGTTGGCACTACAAGCTGACGTGAACAAGGTCGTCGCGGCATCGTGACGTTCTTGGTGTGCAAGAGGAGCGCTTGGCTAGCAGAATCCGTCGCGTTGCAATGGGATGGGTCCGTTCTCTTGGTGCGGGCGCAGTCTTCACCCTGATCACGCTCGCCTTCCTCGAAGCCGCGCTGCGAATCGTCCCCGCGGCGATCCCCACGAGCCTGCTCAAGCGCTTCGAGCCTGGGATCCGCAGCGGCATCGCCCAGCGTCGGGGATTGCCTCACGAGGGTCAGACTTATCTCGTGGAGCGGAGCGACGGCGGTCCGCCACTGCGGGTGTTCAAGCCGAACTCCCGCATCCGCTTTGAGTTCGAGGACACCGGCGAGCGCTGTGAGCTGGTCATGGACGCCAGCGGCTTCTGTAACGCCTCGGGCGACAACGCCCGCGCGCGATCCCCTGCGCTCGTTGCGATCGGTGACTCGTTCACCGCGTGCCATCCACCCGAGCCCGCCGCGACGTGGCCCTCCGTCCTCGCGCGCCGCCTCGGAACGCGGGCACACAACCTCGGGCGGGGCGGGTACGGCCCGTACGAGTATGTCCAGCTGCTCGAGACCTTCGGCGTCGCGCTCGAGCCGTCGCTGGTGATCATGCAGATCTACGAGGGAAACGACCTGCGGGATGCGGTGCGCCATCACCGCTACCTGCGTGCCGACATCGAGGAGCGGGAGCGATACTCGGAGCGCGCGAGCTTTCGGCGTTATCGCTTCGAGCCTGCTCCGTTTCTCGGGAACGCACTGGGCCGCCGCAGCTACGCCTATAACCTCGCGGTCGTCGCGATCGCGCGCGGGTCCTCTTCGCTGGCAGAGGCTGCGATCGGGGACGCGCGCGAGCGCGTGAACTTCCGGTACCGGCTGCGCTTTCCGGACGCGGTCGTCGCGATGAACGTGCGTAACACGGACCAAGACGAGGTGCGAAGCGCGCGTGAGCTCGCCGCCGGCCGGGTCTCGCTAGACGCGCTGGATGGTGCCCTCGAGGCCTTCGCCGCCGCGGGGCGGCGCCGCGGGTTCCGCGCCGTGATCTCATACGCGCCCTCCGCGCACACGGCTTACGCGGAGTTCGTGGAGTTCGAGGATCCAACGCTGGCACGTCTAATGCCGCAGTTTTCGCAAGCGCAGCGCACGCACATCCGTCAGCGTGCGGAGGCGCTCGGCGTCGAGTTCGTCGATCTCACACCAGCGTTTCACGAGGCGGCCCGGCGCGAGCGCGCTGCGCGGCTGCTCTACTTCCCCATCAACGTCCACTTCACTCCGACCGGTCACGCCGTAGCGGCGGAAGCGGTTGCGCGGGCGCTCGGATCCGCTTCGTCGGCGCCGACGACCGAAAAGACTACGCCGGCCAGCGAGGCGCGATGACGCGTGCGCCCGGATGTCGTGCGGAGAGGTAGCTCGCCCACTTCGCCTGTTCTGCCTCAACGAACGCGGTGTTCGCGTAGTCCTCCAGGAGCTGCTCGCGATGCCGGCGCAGCGCGGGCCTCCGCTTCGCGCCAGAACGTGCCGCGGCCTCCTCGCTGGCTCGGTGTTGGCGCAAGAGCCGTTCGGGGGATGGCTGCAGGGAGACGACGGTCGTCTCGTGTGCGCACTCCATGAAGTCCAGGGCAGAATCGCGCTCGAACGTGTGGGTCGCCGTCTCGATCGGGCGCATCGTGTCGTACTCGAGCACGAGCCCGTCGAGCCGAGGCACGTCGAGACGTGTGCCGTCGATCGCATGCAGTGCCTCGCTACCGATACTCGCTGCCCGAAGCAGCGGCCAGCGCTCGCAGTCGGGGGGGAGCTGGGATCGAATCGCCGCAGGAAGCGTTCCCGCGCTCAGCTGTTCGAGGAACGTCGTCTTTCCGGCGGCCGTGGGACCGCTGACGACCAGCAGGCGTGAGATCTCGCGTCGCTTCGCAATTGCGATGAAGCGGCCTTTGAAGCCCGACGGCATCACTTCGACCGCCGAAAACAACTTCGTGTGATCGCGCAGCAAGTGCAGCACCGCGTGGGGCGTGAAGAAGAACTTCTGCGCGTTGGTGCGGACAGCGGTGCTGCCAACGCCCGATGCGAGGTAGAGGATCGGTAAACGAGTCACGACTCGCCGCGCAAAGAATCCCAGGCCGAGCTTGCGCGCGTCCCGGGGATCGAGGGACGCGACTTCGAGCACCAGCTTCTCGCGCGCAGCCCGCGCGAGGCGCCGGATGACGCCGATCGGATCGAACAGATGGTGGACGACGTTGAGGCACAACACGACGTCGTAGGTGCCCGGGAGCGCGCACGATTCGATGTCGGCGTGCTGGAAGCTCACCGCGAGGCCGTTCATCTCGGCGAGAGCGCGTGCTTGGCGCACTTTGTTTGCGTCGACCTCGATGCCGTGCGCCGACACAGCCCCACGCCTGAGCGCCTCTTGGCAGAAGTATCCGAGGTAGCTGCCGACATCGAGCACCGACTTCCCCGCGACATCTCGGAAGATCACGTCGCACATGCCCGCCCGACTCTCGCCAGGTGTCGCCAATCCGTGAGGCAGCTCGATCCGCTGGTACGCGAGCCGTTCGCGTTCGAGGAAGCGCTCGATCTCGCCTCTGGTCCAAGCAGGTACGGTCGTCACAGGGATTCTCCCGCCGCGTTCGGTCCATCTCGAGGAACAGCGTCTCCGAGTGGCGCACATTTGGGTAGCCGGTCACGCCATGCACTGCTCTGGGGACCCGGGAGTTGTCGGTAAGCCGCTGTTCGACGACGCTCTCGGCGATGAGGCACTGGCTTCGCGTCCAGCGGCTGCGCGCGGTCGCACGGATTCGCCGCCGTCGTTACCGCGTACTCGCCGGCAGCGGAAACGTGCGGATTGCGCCGCTCATCAGCCCGTTGCGGTACGACATCGTCGTGCGCCGCGACTTCCTTTCCGGCCTAAAGGAGCGACTCGGCGCGCCGTTGCCCGAGCTGGCTGCTTGGGCAAAGACCACTCCGTACTGGAATTGGTTCCGCGACGTTCGCTGGGTCCGCTCCTCGCGAAGGCTTCACGCATTGCATGTTGGGATCGACGCTGCGTTCGAAGCGCGTGTGGCGGCGGCTGCTGCGCTTTGCAGGTCTTTTGCCAGGCGTGGCTTCGACGAGCGTTTCCCGATCAATCTGAAGAGCGCCGACCGCGTGCTCGGCACGCAGACCGGGAAGCGAGCAGAGGCGCAGCTCTTCGCGGGAGGAGGCTGTCACCGCATTGCTCTGCTCTGGATCGCGGGCGCCCGCGAACTCCAGCCGAGTCAGTACATCGTCCATCACTACCGCGAGTTGGTTCCGCACGACAACACGTGGCCGCTACGAGCGCTCTTCGCAGGCCGCGGCTCGGAGTACGTCCGATTCGTGTCGAGCGCGTATATGGGCAGCGAGATGGAGGATGCCGACGCGTTGCTCTCGTGGGTGGTTGCGAATGCGCCCGAGCGCCTCGTCGGCCTCCGGGAGTTGCTGGAGGTGGATGGGATCGCACAGCCTGTTGCCCTGCATTCGCCGGCCATCGGAGCCGGAGAACGCGACGGATCGACCCGCGAACGCGTTGCGCCGGTATCGTGACCTTGCATGCGGGTGTGCTTCCTCTTCAATCACTACGCAACTCACCAAGTGGCCCACGCCGCACCCTTTGCGTTTGAACTGTCGCGGCGCCACGAAAACGCGGAAGTCACGGTCGCGTGTACGAGTGATGCGCAGTGCGAGGCTGCGGCGCGGATCGCGACGCTATATGCGGGCCACCGCGTCGAGTTCGTGCGTCTCGAGATTCCGTGGTTCGAGCGGTACGTCGCGTCCGCCGTCGGGCGTCTGACGTTCTTCGGGAAACGGCGGATCCTCTCGCGCAACCGCGAGTTCTTTCGCGCTTTCGACGCCGTGGTGTCGCCGGAACGCACCGTGTTGCAGCTGCGGACGCGCTTCGGCCTCGATCGCCTGATCATCATCAACACGCGCCACGGCCAGGGGGATCGCCTCGGGAGCTTCGACGAGCTCGCCCTCGAGGTCGACTTGACCCTCTTCGCCGGGCGGAAGTATGTCGACCTCTTCGAGGAGCGCGGTCTGCTTCGCAAGGGCGCCTACGCGATCGTCGGCTACCCGAAGTTCGAGGTTTACGGACCGAGCTCACGGCAAGCTTGGTTTCCGAACCGCAAACCGGTGGTGCTCTACAACCCACACTTCGACGCGACGGAGTCGTCATGGCAAAAGCAGGGCCGTGCGGCGCTCGATTGGTTCGCGGCGCAGACCGAGTACAACTTGATCCTCGCGCCTCACACTCTTCTCTTCGAGCGCTCGGTGCGGCACGGCGCTCGGCTTCCTCGCCGTTTCCGCGAGATCGAGCACATTCGGATCGACCTCGGGAGCGAAGCGAGCAACGACATGACCTACACGCGGGGCGCTGACATCTACCTCGGCGACGCGAGCAGTCAGGTCTACGAGTTCATCGCGGAGCCGAGACCCTGCGTCTTCATCGACGCGCAGAACGCGCGCAGCCGCAGTCCAGCCCGCTATCGCCACTGGCACTTCGGTCCGGTGATCACGCGCGCGAGTGAGCTGGGCCCGGCACTGCGCGCCGCCCGCGACGGGTTTGCGGGATACGCGGTCGAACAGCGCGAGGCGTTCGAATACACGTTCTCCTTCGACCGCGAGCGCAGCGCGGCGCAGCGGGGGGCCGATGCAATTGCCGAGTTCCTCCAGCGGGGGCGCATCGAGTCGGAGTGCTTCTTGCGCTAGTCGCCGGGCGGCTGAGGGGCCTCGCGGCTGCGCCGGCGCCCCTCCAAGTAGGCGTTCGCCCAATTGCTGTTGCCGACGATGAGCCTGTTGGCATCTGCGAGCAAGCGCTTCGCTACGAGACCGCGGCGGTGCCAGAGCATGCGCGCGAAGCTGCGTCCTCCCGCCGCTTGCGAGCGCGAGAAGCGTTCCTGCTGGAGCTCACGAACGCCTGACACGCGCAGACCGAAGTAGGTCTCGATTCGAGTGAGCGACTGTTCGGGCGCGGCCACGAGCTCGGCGGAGTCCAGCACGAGCTTCTCGCCGTCGTGCGCGCGCCACCCGATTGCGAAGTTCGACAGCTCGCGCAGCAGGCCTGTCTCCCGCGCTCGCTCCTGCCAGCCAGCTTCGCTGAAGCAGTAAGCGAACTCGTAGCTCTTCGTCGGCCAAGCGCCGGACTCTTCGCCGCGCCGGTAAGCGGACACGATCTCCTGAGCGTCGCGCAACAGGATGACCTTCGGCGTACCGCGCAGCACGGCTTGGTTTCGCGGCGTCGGTGGGAAGTGGAACTTGGCGAGCAGCTCGCGGCTCGCTGTCACACGGGCTACGGAGTCATCGAGCTCGACGAAATCGCGGCGATGAAACTGTGCCACGTGCCAGTAGTCGTCGGCGATCGGACGGCGCAGCAGCACTTCGTCTCGGATCTCGCGCGTGCGGATCGGCAGCGCGTGCGCCTTGCTCAGCGTCGCGACTAGCGCTGTGCTCGCGCTTTTCGGGATCGCGATGATCAGCACGGTCTGGCCGCGAGGCGCGCGCTGCGCATCTAGAAGCCTCGGCTGAGGTAAAGCGAGAGACCGACCACCCCGCGGTAAGAGGAGGACCGGTTGCCGATCGGGTCCTGCGGGAGCAGATCGTCTCGGGCGATGTTGGGCGCGTAGCGAGCGTCGAGCCCCACGTGCCAGCCCGGCAGCAGATCGCGCCACTGGGCTCCAGCCCCGACATAGATTCCGTACGCCGGCGTGGCGAGCGCCCAGCGCGCGGCGCCGAAGAAGCCCGACACCGCGAAGTGGCGCCCGATCCGCACGCGGTAGTCGAGGATCCGCACACCGACCAGCCAGTCGTCATCGACTTCGTCGAGCTCGAGTCGGACCCCTAGGTCTTGCCGCGCTGAAATCGCCCGCCGCGCACCGACAGCGACATGCAGGCCCGGCGCCCAGCTCGTCTTGCGCAGCGGCAGATTGCGGTCGAGGTCGATCCACACGCGGCTGAGGTTTGCGCCCGCGTCGACGAACAGCTCGGCGCCGCGTGGCCGCTCCGGCTTCTCCTCCCCTGTGCCTGGTGTGACAGTCGCGGCCGTGGTCGACTCGTGGTTCGGTGAGTACCGCACCAGAGCGAGCACGCGAGAGAAGCTCTTGCCGTCGGTGTCTCGCCCCGCTTGGACCTCGGCACCCAGCGAGAGCTCGCGCCACGGGCGCGTATACCGCAGCGAGAAGTCGTGGCCGCGCTCGTAGGTGATGGATGAGTACGACTCGTTCTCAATCGTGCGATAGCGGAGCTGAAACGCGCCGCCGAACGCGGGTCGCCAACCGACGCGGAGCATGTGCGTCTGTGCACCGACTGCGTCGCCCTTGCGACGCTGATCTCCGCCCCAGTGACCGACGATGCGCCCTTCGTTCGAGAGCCCATCTCCATAGAGCGGGTGCACGTACCAAGCGTTCTGCCACTCGGACACTTCGTAGGTCAGATCGAAGTCTTCGAAGAGAGACGGAAAGTCGATCCCGATTGAGGCCGCTGCGTTGCCGAGCAGATAGTTCTCTCGGCTCAGCGTGTCCTCGCCGCCATGCTCGACGTACACCGCAAACGGAACGGGGCCAGGGAATACGAAGCGGCTAGTGATCGAGGCGAGCTGATTTCCGAACTGCTCCGTGATTCCGCCACCGGGAAGCACATTGTCGCGGCCGGCGGGGTCGAAGAACGCCTTGGCCAGCTCTTTGAACGACGAAGGGCGAGAGCCGCCGCCGAACTGCATGATGCGACTCGCACCAATCGACCAACCGGGAGTCGGTTCGGCCGAGAGATGAACGCCAGAGATCCCGGGATGGCCAGAAGTGCGGCCGTCTGCGTCGAGAATCGAGTCGCTGTGCGACATGCGCGCGGCAAAGACCACGTAGCGAAAGCCGAAGCGCGTCAGCGGCTCGTAGTTCGAGATCGTGACCGAGGGCATCGTCGGGGCTTCGGTCGAGAGCAGGAGGGCGCTGTCCGTGAACGGAGAGAGCCAATGATCTCGCCAGCCGACGTCGACCTGGAACTTGCTCCAGCCGACGCTCAGCAGAGACCCGGTGGGTGTCACGTCCCCGTCGAACGCGATTGCTCCCGCGGACACGATCGCGTGGTCGAAGGGCTGCCACTGGGCCCGCGCGGAGACCTCCCAAGCGCTGTCGCTTCGAAGGCCGTGCCGGTTGGCGATCACGGTGTCGGCGCCGCCCGTCGCCGCCCCCGCGAGCGCGGCGTGCGTCACCGAGAGCTTGCCCGTGTAGCGAGCGAGGATGCCGCTCACGCGTTGGCACAGGCGGGCGTCGATGCGGCACGCGCGGGGCAGTGCCTCGAGAACCACGGCAGCCGGTATCGGCCGCGTCAGATGCGCGACCCCCGCGAGGATCAACACGCGCTCGACGTCGAGCTCAGCCTCAGGGTCGAGGTTCTGAGGCAAGTAGGGGCTCGGCCCGCGCGCCAGTGCGGTCGCTGAAGCCAAGAAGCAGAGCACCGAAACCGCGAGGATGCGACGCAACATGATCGGTCGAGCCTAACTGAATCGAGCTGCGGGAAAGACGCGAAGGCAACTGGCGGGGCGCCACGAAACCCCGTTGCGCCGAGCCGGGTTCATGCGAGGATGCGGGGCCCTCCGGTCGCGTGTTGAGCGCTGGCGGGTCGCGTTCGACGACGGGAAGCGTTCACGGAGAGGCAGTTTCAGCGGTGACGAGACTCGAAGCAGCAGTAACCGGGACGGTGCGCAGCGCGACTCGGGTTCTCCAAACACTCGCGCTCCCGCTGCTCTTGATGATCCCCGCGCTCGCTCCCGCCCAAGAGTCAGAGGTCACCGAGGAGCAGACGGAGCTCTTCAAGAGCCTGCCGCCGGAGCAGCAGCAGGCCATCCTCGAGGAGTTCCTTCGATCCAGAGCGGCGGGCGAGCCGACTCGCGAGGAATCACGACAAGGCGACGCGCGCCGCCGCCAAGCTCTCGATGGAGCCGCAGACAAACGCCGACTCTCACCCGAGCGGCAGCCGCAACCAGAGGAGGAGCGTCGGGAGCCGAAGCTGGAGCGCGGCAGTTCCGTGATCGTCGATCTCGATCTCAAGGGTCGGCCTGAGTC
>VGRF01000029.1 GCA_016875395.1 Deltaproteobacteria bacterium
CGTGGATGAACCGATTCCGCCGGCTCCTCGTCCGCTGGGAGAAGCGCGAGCAGAACTACGAGGCAATGCTCCATCTCGCCTGTGCCTGGATCACGATGAAACTGGCTGGGGTTTTCGGATAGGCTCTTAGGACAGCGGCAGAGGCGCCCCGGGCTTGGGTACGGTTCGCGCTTCCCCAGAGGAGCACGCGATGACGACGAACGGCAAGTACAAGTGGGTGGGCACGCGTCCGATCCGGCACGACGGCGTGGACAAGGTGATCGGCAAGGCCAACTACGGCGCCGATCTCTCGTTCCCCGACATGCTGTGGGGCAAGCTGCTCCGTAGCCCCCACGCGCACGCGAACATCAAGCGCATCGACGTTTCGAAGGCGCTGAAGATCGACGGCGTGAAGGCCGTGCTCACCGCGAAGGATCTGCCCGACCTCGCGTCGCAGGCCGCCGAGGGCGGCGAAGGCCACGGCGGCGACTTCCGCGACATCTCGCTCAACTGCATGGCGCGCGACAAGGTCGTCTACCACGGCCACGCGGTCGCGGCGGTCGCGGCGACTTCCCAGGACATCGCGGACCTCGCGCTCGCAGCGATCGAGGTCGAGTACGAGGTGCTGAAGCCCGTGCTCTCGATCGATGCGGCGCTCGCGAAGGACGCGCCGATTCTTCACCCAGGCCTGCGTACGAAGGGCGTGAAGCCGGACTCGGTACCGACCAACGTGGCTTCGCGTGTCCAGTTCGGGAAGGGCGACATCGCGAAGGGCTTCAGCGAGGCGGAGTACGTCATCGAGCGCACGTACCGCACGCAGACCGTGCATCAGGGCTACATCGAGCCGCACGCGGTCGTCGCTCGCACGAACGCCGACGGCCAATCGATCGTGTGGTGCTGCACGCAGGGCGCGTTCATGGTGCGCAGCTACTGCGCCGCGGTGCTCGGCCTCGACGTCGGCCAGCTCAAGGTGATCCCGAGCGAGATCGGCGGCGGCTTCGGCGGCAAGACCACGGTCTACACCGAGCCGATCGCGATCGCGCTCAGCCGCAAGACGGGGCGCCCCGTGAAGATGGTGATGTCGCGCGAGGACGTGTTCCGCGCGACGGGCCCAGCGGGCGCGGCGACGGTCGAGATCAAGCTCGGCGCGAAGAAGGACGGCACGCTCGTCGCTGCGCAGTCGCGCATGTGGTTCGAGGCGGGCGGCTTCCCGGGCTCGCCGGTGGGCGCGGGCGCGATGACGGTGTTCGCGGCCTACGACATTCCGCACAGCGCGATCGAAGGCTTCGACGTCGTCACGACCAAGCCGAAGACGGCGGCGTACCGCGCGCCCGGCGCGCCGCAGGCGGCGTTCGGCATGGAGCAGGCGCTCGACGAGCTCGCCGCCGAGCTGCGCATCGACCCGATCGACCTGCGCATCAAGAACGCGGCGAAGGAGGGCGTGCAGGCGCCGTACGGCGCGAAGTTCAGCCGCGTCGGCTTCGTCGACACGCTCGAAGCCGCGAAGAAGCATCCGCACTATCGCGCGCCGCTCGGGCCGAATCAGGGCCGCGGCATCGCGTCGGGCTTCTGGTTCAACGTGGGCATGCAGTCGAGCGCGGAAGTGCACCTCGCCGAAGACGGCGCGGCGACCGTAATCACTGGCAACCCCGACATCGGCGGCTCGCGCGCATCGATGGCGATCTGCGCGGCCGAGGAGCTCGGCATCGACGTCGCGAAGGTGCGGCCGATCGTGGGCGACACCGACACCGCGGGCTATTGCGACCTGACAGGCGGCTCGCGCGTCACGTACGCGACGGGCATGGCGGTGATCGAGGCCTCGCGCGACGTGATCCGCCAGCTGCGCGAGCGCGCGGCCAAGATGTGGGGCTGCGACGTCGCGCTGGTCGAGTTCAGCGAGGGGCGCTGCCAGCCCGTGAAGGGCTCGGGCGTCGAGAACGACCCGCTCACCGTGGCGCAGATCGCCGCGGCGGCGGGCAAGACCGGCGGGCCCATCAACGGCCGCGCGCAGGTGAATCCGCCCGCGGCGGGCCCCGGCTTCGCGACGCATCTGTGCGACGTGCAGGTCGATCCCGACACCGGCCGCGTCGACGTCATCCGCTACACGACGATCCAAGACGCGGGCAAGGCCGTTCACCCGAGCTACGTCGAGGGCCAGATGCAGGGCGGCGCGTCGCAGGGCATCGGCTGGGCGCTCAACGAGGAGTACGTGTTCGACAAGCACGGCGTGATGGAGAACGCCGGCTTCCTCGATTACCGCATGCCGGTGGCGAGCGACCTGCCGATGATCGACACGGTCGTGCTCGAGATCGCGAACCCGCTGCATCCGTATGGCGTGCGCGGCGTGGGCGAGGTGCCGATCGTGCCGCCGCTCGCGACGGTCGCGAACGCGGTGAAGAACGCGACGGGCGTGCGCATGACCGACCTGCCGATCTCGCCGCCGAAGCTGCTCGCGGCGCTGCAGGCGCGTTCGTAGCGAAGGCGAGATGGCTGTCGTGATCGTGCCGAACGCATGCCGCGGGCTCACGGGGAGTGAGCGCGTGACGCAAGCTGCCGTGAACGTGGCCGGGTTGTTACGGGCGCTCGACGCCCGTTACCCGGGCTTCGCGGAGGCGCTCGGCCCGCGCTTCGCCGTCTCGATCGACGGCGTCATCCACGGCAATGCCGACTACGAGCGGATCGAAGACGACGCGGAGGTCGCGTTCTTGCCGCCGATCGCGGGCGGCTGAGCCGGAAAACTCGATCCAGCAGTCACGGAATCAGGAGACCCCCATGCAGAAGTCTTATGAAGCGCCGCGCTCGGTGGACGAGGCGGTGGCCGCGCTCGCGAAGCACGGCGCCGCCGCGCGCGTGCTCGCCGGCGGCACCGACCTGCTCGTGCAGCTGCGGAGCGGCGCAAAGAAGCCCGCGGTCCTGGTGGACGTGAAGCGCATCGCCGACCTCACCGCGATCTCGCTCGACGCGAAGGGCGCGACGATCGGCGCCGCGGTGTGCGGCGACGAGCTTTCGCACCGAAAGGACCTGATCGCGCTGTGGCCCGGCTTGTTCGAGTCCGCCGCGCTGATCGGCTCGAAGCAAGTGCAGGGCCGCGCGTCGATCGGCGGCAACCTGTGCAACTCCTCACCCGCGGCGGACACGACGCCGGCGCTGATCGCGAACGACGTGCGCTGCATCATCGCGGGCCCGCGCGGTCGCCGCGAAGTCGCGGCGGCCGAGTTCAACACGGGCCCGGGCAAGAACGTGCTCGCGGCCGACGAGCTGCTGGTCGCGCTGTTCGTGCCGCGCCCTGCAGCGCGCACCTCCGACGCGTACCTGCGCCTCATCCCGCGCACCGAGATGGACATCGCGGTGGTGGGCGCGGGCGTGAGGCTCACCCTCGACGCGAGCGGCGTGTGCACCGCCGCGCGCGTCGCGCTCGGCGCGGTCGGGCCAACGGCCTTCCTCGTGCCGGAGGCCGGGGCTGCGCTGGTCGGCAAGAAGCTCGACGACGCCTCGCTCGCCGCCGCCGCTGCTGCCGCGAGCGCCGCGGCGAAGCCGATCGACGACAAGCGCGGCACGATCGCGTACCGCAAGCACGTCGCGGGCGTGCTCACCAAGCGCGCGGCGCGCATCGCCGCCGACCGCGCCGCCGCCCGCCAATAACAACTCGCTCTCAGCCTCGGAGACTCCCATGCCCAAGCTCCACATCGAAACCACGCTCAACGGCGAGCCCGCCGAGTTCCTGTGCGAGCCGCACCAGACGCTGCTCGACGCGCTCCGCAACAACGTCGGCCTGACGGGCGTGAAGGAAGGCTGCGCAACCGGCGACTGCGGCGCGTGCAGCGTGATGTTCGACGGCCGCCTCACCTGCGCCTGCCTCGTGCTCGCCGCCGAGGCCGAGGGCCGCAAGATCGAGACCGTCGAAGGCGTCGCGGCGCCGGGCCAGCTTCATCCCGTGCAGCAGAAGCTGCTCGAGCACGCGGGCCTGCAGTGCGGCGTGTGCACGCCGGGCATCGTGGTGGCCGCGAAGGCGCTGCTCGAGAAGAATCCCGACCCGTCGGAGCGCGAGATCCGCTTCGGACTCGCGGGCAACCTCTGCCGCTGCACGGGCTACGACAAGATCATCCGCGCGGTGCAGGACGCCGCGGCGACGATGCGGGGCTGAGGCTTCTCAGCGGCCCGGCTTGCTCGCCGTCTTCTCGCTCGAAGGAGCGGGGGGGCGGCTTCACTGGCGGCATCGGGATCACGACGCCTGGTTTGGGGAAGCGTCCACTCCGATCGGATTTCGCGGTCGGTCTGGCCGGCTTTTCACTCATGAGTTCCTCCCGGGGTAGCGGGCGATAAAATAGTCGCGCGTCAGCTGGTCGGCCCGCGTGGACAGGGTCGAGTCGCTCGGAATCGTCAGCTCTCCAAGGCACCGATACTCGGCTTCCGCTTTGCGCTCTCGGAGCGAAATTCGCATCTCGTGAATTCGGCGCTCGTCCACAATTCCCTCGGCGACGTCGAACCAATCTCGTTCGGCGGCCAAGAGCAGCTGTTCGAGTTCCACGCGATAGCGGGGACACTTGTGAAGGCGTTCCCTCAGCGAGAAGACGTGGCGCACGGTCGCGATGACTTGTGATGCGGCGATCACTCCGGCCCAAACAAAGCCGAGCTCGCTCCAGATCGCCCAGCCGCTGATGCTCGCACTCGACGCGACCGCGAGGATCACGTCGATTCGCCTGTGAAGTGTCTCGTCCCGCTGAATGAGCTCGAGGAGGTAGTTCGACTCCCAACCGAACTCGGTCATCTCGGTCCAGTACTGCTGCTGACACGCACTCATGTACGCAACCTATGCCCGAGCCTCGCCGAGGCGCGACGAAAAAAATCGCCAAACGCTGCCAAACCGCGTCAGACCAGCGCCGAGAGCACCCGCGCGCCCGCATCATCGCAAGCTGTTACGGGAACGATCGCGATCTCGTCCGCGCCCGCGTCGAGGTAGTCGCGCAGGCGCGCGCGCAGCTGCTGCGCGTCGCCGAGCGCCGCGACTGTGCCGAGCAGGGCGCGCGGCACTTCGTGCGCGAGCTTCGCCTGCGGCTCGCCGCTGCGTGCGCGGTCGACGAGCGCGCCGAAGCCCGCCGCGCGGAACATCTCGCCGTAACCGGGCGGCGCGAGATAGACGCACACCTGGCGCGCGAGCTGCGCGATCGCCTCCGCGCCCGGATCGAGCGCAGCGGTGAGCCAAACCGCGAGGCGCGGGCGCGCGCGGCCGGCGGAGCGCGCTTCGCGCTCGAGCGTGGCGCGCGTCTCGCGCACCGCCGCGGGTGTGACGAGATTCAGCAGCGCGCGGTCCGCTTCGCGAGCGGCGACACCTAACATCTTCGGGCCGAACCCCGCGAGCGTGAGCTCCGGCGACGGTGCGGCGACGCGCAGCTTGAAGCCTCGCTCGTTGCGGTCGCCGCGGAGCAGCGGGCGCAGCGCGGCGATCGTCTCGCTCGCGCGCTCGGGAAGGCGCGCGTACTCGCGTCCGTGCCAGCCCGTGACGATCGCGGGGCTCGAGGCGCCGAGCGCGAGCCGCGCCGGGCGGCCGCCGAGCTCGCTCACGCTGCCCGCGCCGAGCGCGAGCGCGACGTGGCTGCGCACGCCGAGCGCGAGCGGGCCGAGCGTGAGCGCGAGCTTCGTCTCGCGCGCGATCGCGCCGCCCAGCGCGAACGCGTCGAACGTCGCCATCTCGCCGATCCACAGCTCGGGGTAGCCGAGGCGGTCCGCTTCGCGCGCGATCTCGAGCGCCTCGCTCGCGGGGCGCCCGAGCCAGTACGGCAGCACGACCGCGTGGGCGATTCGTCCGCTCATCGGCGTGACTTCCGGTCGCCGTGCGCGTTGAAGGAATCGGCGGAGTGCGTCGTCACATCGCCGACCCTATCGCGGGCGTGGCTAGTGTGCGCACGCCCATCAAGGAGCTCTCAATGTCCGCGTTCCGTTCGCTCGCTCGAGTTCTCGCCTTCTCACTCGTGTTCGCAGCAGCCGCAGCGATGTCCGCGCAAGTTCTGCCGCAGCCGCGCAATCAGGTGAGCTTCAGCGTGTTCGCCGAGCGCGAGGTCGCGAACGACTGGACCACGGGCACGATCGGTACGACGGCGTCCGGCTCGGATCCCGCGGAGCTCGCGGCGCGCATCAACAAGCAGATGACGGAGGCGCTCGCGCTCGCGAAGCAGGCGAAGGGCGTGAAGGTGACGAGCGGCTCGTACAACACGTACCCGGAGTACGGCGACGGCAATCGCATCGTGCGCTGGCAGGCGAGCCAGGACTTGATCCTCGAGAGCAAGGACACCGACGCGGTGGCGAAGCTGCTCGGCAAGCTGCAAGCGAAGGGCCTCTTGCTGCGCGGCATCTCGTTCTCGGTGTCGCGCGAGACGCAGCGCAAGCTCGAAGACGAGCTGATCGCCGAGGCGATCGAGAAGTTCCGCTCGCGCGCGTCGCTCGTCGCGAAGAGCTTCGGCAAGTCGAGCTACGGCCTGATCACGGTGAACGTGGGCGGCGGCGGCTTCCAGCCCCCGATGCCGTACATGCGCGCCGACATGGCGATGATGGCGAAGGCCGAGTCCGCACCCGCGCCGAGCTTCGAGGGCGGCACCAGCCACGTGCGCATGGACGTGAACGGCACGATCGAGCTCGAGTAAGCGCTCGCGCGCCGGCTGGGGTCAGCGCTTCGCCGCGAACGCTCGAATCGCAGCAAGCGCTTCGGGCTC
Source organism: Deltaproteobacteria bacterium (assembly GCA_016875395.1). NCBI lineage: Bacteria > Pseudomonadati > Myxococcota > Myxococcia > Deltaproteobacteria bacterium. Next base: position 6,687 of record VGRF01000029.1, read on the forward strand.
GTCGAGCGCGGGCGCGTGGCCGCGATTCGGGACGATCGCCGCGAGCGTGTCGGGCTTGCGGCGGCGCATCTCGGCGAGTGTCGCCTCCGACAGGATGTCGGAGGTGGCGCCGCGAATCACGAGCGTCGGCACGCTCGCGAGCGGCGCCCATAACAACCACGGGTCCGCGGCTGCGGGCGCCGCGCCGCTTCCCGCGAACGGCTCGGCGATGCGCGGGTCGTAGTCGAAGCGCACGCCGCCGCCCGCGATCTCGGCGCACGCGCGGCGCGCGAACGCGAGCCAGTCCGCGTCGCCGTAGTCTGGGAACGCCGCGCCGTTCGCGGCACGGCACGCCTCGGCGGCCTCGCGCCAGCTCGCGAACGCGCCGCTCTTGCCCACGTAGCCGCGGATGCGCGCGAGCCCGGCTTCGTCGATCACGGGGCCGATGTCGTTAAGCACCGCGCCGCTGAGCAGACCCGGCTTCGCGCCGGCGAGCAGAATCGTGAGGAGGCCGCCGAGAGAGGTGCCGATCGCGAGCACGCGCGGCACGCCCGCGTGCGCGAGCAGCTCGACCACGTCGCGTAGGTACGTGCCGGGGTGATAGTTCGCGGCGTTCGGGTCGTATGCCGACTGCCCGCGGCCGCGCAGATCGGGTGAGAGCACGCGGCGCGAGCGCGCGAGCTCCGTGGCGAGCGCCTCGAAGTCGCGCGCGTTGCGCGTGAGGCCGGGCAGGCACAGCGCGGGCGGCAATGCGGGGCTCGGCGGCCCGGGGTAGTCGCGATAGGAGAGGGCGAGGCCGTCGCTCGAGACGTAGCTGCGTGTCGTCCACATGCACCCGAGGTTGCCGCGCCGACGCTCTTTTCCGCTCGCTCGCGTTCGCCGATGCGCGGCCACGATTCGCTTGCGCGCGGTACGTTCGCGCGCGACGCGAGGTACGCGAATCATGGCGATGCGGGCGACGACGATCGCGATCTGCGCCGCGGCGCTGCTCGTCACGGGCTGCACCGTGCCGACCGCGCGCATCCCCATCGACCCGCGCGGCCCTCAGCTCGCGACCGCGCAGTTCGGCGACTTGGTGGAACAAGTCGTCGACGCGCCGGGGAACCTCTACCTGCGCCGCCCGCGCCCCGACTTCAGCGCCTATCGCGCGCTGCGCTTCGAGCAGCCCGGGATCTACTACGACCCGCGCGTCACGCCGCCGCTCGTGCAGGACCACTCGATGCTCACGCGCAGCCTCGCCGACGTCGTGAGCACGGGCATCGGCCGCTCGATCCCGCTGCCGGTCGTCGCGCTGCGCGGCCCCGGCGTGCTGCGCGTGCGCGCCGAGGTGAGCAAGCTCGAGTTCGACCGTGCGCGCGCGTCGAACTCGCGCGTCACCTCGATCATCCAGCCCGGCGCCGCGGCGATGTTCGTGCTCGAGATCGCCGACGACGAGACGGGTACGCCACTGCTGCGCATCGCCGGCCGCCGCCAACTGCCAGGCGGCATCTACACGGGCCCGTGGGCGCCCGACATCGACCGCTCGATCCAGCTCTTCCGCGGTTTCGTCGAGGACGCGCGCAAGTGCCTCGCGTTCGTGGTGCGACCTGCGCGAGCGGACGGCGACGAGGCGAGTCGATGATGCAGCTCACGAAGAAAGGCTGACGCGCCGTGCCTAACAACCTCGGCGACCGCGACGACCGCTTCGAGCTCTCGCTCTTCTGGCGCAACTCGACGCTCTGGCCCGTCACGTTCTGCGTGATCGCCGGCCTGTCCGCGCTGGGCGCCTGGGCCGTGACGCTCGCGCTCACGCAACGCAACCCCTTCGCACGCCTCGCGCTCGCGCTCGCCGCGGCGATGACCCTGTTCGCGCTGTGGGACGCGCGCTCGCGCAAAGGCACGCTCGGCGGCGGCGCGGTGGTGGTGGGCGTGATCTGGGTGCTGAGCGCGATCGGCGGGTGGTGGCTGGCGGGGGTGGGGCGGTGAGGTTCACTCGCTGGCGAGGCGTCGCAAGACAGCCATGCATCTCGTGATTAAGGCGTCTGACCCCCTGAAGTCCTGAAACTCGTCGAGCCGCATGCCGACAGCGGGGCCAGCGAGGCCAAGGGTTCCCGCGTAGTTCTTTACAACGCCGCACGCGAACTTCTTCGATGAAGCGCCGAACTTGATGGACCGCCCGTTCGTGCCTTGGACGAGGATTGAGCTTCCCCGTCTAACGACCCGCGCACCTGACGCCTCGCAGGCGGTCAGGAAGTCTTTGACTGTCATCTCACTGACCGACGGGTCGTGGCTCGTCGTCCTCTCGCGCCACCAACTCGAAATTGACTCGACCACCTCATCAATCGGCCTCGCTCGGGTTTCGTCGGGGAACGTTCCGGCGGCTACCTGTGTGACGAACAAAAAATCTCGTCGTCAGAGACGTCTGAACGAAGGTGCCAACCGTTCCGGTCGAGAAAGGCCAGAGTGCCCACGAGTGCAGTGCGCTTGTTCCCGTTGTGAAATGGATGGTTCTTCACGAGCGAGTGAAAGAGGGCAGCTGCTTTTTGTGGAACGGTCCGGTACTTCTCGTGCTCACCAATCGAAGTCCGCGGCCGAAGCAACGCCGAAGCGAGAAGGTTCTTGTCGCGTGGCCCTGAAGGGGTGATCGGATCGCTCTCTCTGGCGAAGAACTCCACGAGTGCGAAATGGATGGCCAAGACTTCGCTCTCTGTGAGGAACTCGACAGACTCAGCAGAAGGCCGTGGAGGCGCGCCGCGGCGCTCAGGTTCTGAGGGGTGCGCGAGGTTGACCGCAACAGCCGTCCGAGTGTGGGGAGCGGCCGATCGTTCAACCAGGTCGACTCGTTGCGGGTTGAGCAGGGCAGTTGCCGGCGACGGAGTCGACTGACTGGGCGGCGCGAGTAGGAGCCGAATCGCAGCGTCTAGTCTGAACCGAGAAATCTGATCATTGATCGAGACAACCGGAACTCCAGCAGCCCGAAGCCGTATCAACGCCTCATCGGGGGTCATCTGAGCGCGGACCGCAAGATGCCGTACTCGTCGTTTGCGCATAGGCATGACTCCGTTGTTCCCCTGGTGAACGTCTTACAAGTCCGGCGTCTCGACCTCGTACCCGCTCTTCCTGAGCTCGCCGCAGATCTTTTGCAGGTGCTTCTCCCCCCGCGTCGACACCACGAACTCGACCTCCGCTTGCTTGATCGCGACGCGCCCGAACGCGCGCTCGTGCTCGATCTCGATCACGTTCGCGCCGCGATCGGCGAGGATTCTCGTCACGGTGGCGAGCGCGCCGGGGCGGTCGTCGATGCGAACGGTCAGGCGCACGAGGCGCTTCGAACGCGCGAGGCCGCGCTCGATCACGGAGCGGAGCACGAGTAGGTCGATGTTGCCGCCGCTGAGCACGACGCCGACGCGCCGGCCGGCGAAGAGCGCGCGGTGGCGCAGCACGGCGGCGAGCGCGGCGGCGCCGGCGCCTTCGGCCACGGTTTTCTCGATGTCGAGCAGCGCGAGCACGGCTTCTTCGAGGTCGACTTCGCTGACGAGCAGGATGTCCTTCGCGCGCTGGCGCAGGATCTCGCGCGTGATTGCGCCCGGACGCTTCACGGCGATGCCTTCGGCGATCGTGTCGCGGCCGCACGTGATCGCTTCGCCCGCGAGCGCCTGCTTCATCGACGGGAAGAGGACCGTCTCGACGCCGTAGACGGGCACGCCTTCCGCGGCGATCGCGCAGCCCGAGGCGAGGCCGCCGCCGCCGACGGGGATCACGAGCGCGTCGAGCCGCGCGTGATCCTCGAGCATCTCGAGCGCGACGGTGCCTTGGCCCGCGATCACGGCGGGGTCGTCGTAGGGGTGCACGAAGGTGAAGCCGTGCTCGCGCGCGAGCGCGCTGGCGCGGTCGTTCGCGGCGTTCAGGTCGTCGCCGAACAGCTCGACTCGCGCGCCGAGCTTCTCGGTGTGCTCCACCTTCGTGTTCGGCGTGTAGCGCGGCATCACGATCGTCGAGCGGATGCCGAGGCGCGTGGCGTGGCGCGCGACGCCCTGCGCGTGATTGCCTGCCGACATCGCGATCACGCCGCGCGCGCGCTCGGCGTCGCTCAGCTGGAGCAGCTTGTTGAGGGCGCCGCGCTCCTTGAAGGAGGCGGTGAACTGCAGGTTCTCGAACTTGATGAAGATCTGCGCGCCGGCGATCTCGGAGAGCGTCTTCGATTCGAGGCACGGCGTGCGCACGACGGCGCCCGCGATGCGGGCCGCGGCGGCGCGCACATCCGCGGCTGTTACGGGATCCGTCACGGCAACTGGTTCAGCTCGGACAGCTTCACCACGCGCGTCTCGACCGGCGGAAAGTCCCTCGCCTCGACCCAGCGGAACAGCATGCCGCCGCTCGTGTGGCCGCAGGTCGTGAGCCAGTTCTTCCAGCGCGGGCCCGGATCGCGGTGCGCCACGACGATGCGCACGCTGCCGTCGGGCTCGTAGTGCGCGATGACCTTGTTGGTGTGGATGCGCGCGTAGCGGTAGTCGAGCGACTCCATCCAGAAGTTGCTGAGCTGGAAGTTCCAGAACGCGCACTCGGGAATGCGCGTCGGGCGGATCCACAGCGCCTCGTCCTCCGCGAGCTGCCAGCGGCTCTGCAGGTAGTGGATCTGCGCGTCGCCGCCGACGGCCTGACACGTCTTCTGGTCGTCGCTCGGCAGCTGGTTCACGTGCGTCGCGTAGCGGCCCGTCATCCAGTCGACGAACAGGTTCGACGTGCCGCGCACGAAACCGACCGTGCGCTGCAGCGTCTCTTCGAGCGTCGCCGGATCGAGCTGCGGCACGCCGCTGCCGCCCACGCGCTCGATCTTGAACGTCGCCGGCACTTCCTTCGCGCGGTCGCCGTACGTGATGCGAATCATCAGCTGATTCGTCTCTCGCGTCATCGCGAGCCAGTTGCCCGGTCGCGGCTCGCACGAGACGGCGATCTCGAACGAGCCGTCGGGGTTGATCTTCATGTCGCGGCCGTCGAGCTGGCCGTGGGGCGTCATCGTGCCGTCCTTCTCGTAGCCGCCGCCCTTCGTGCAGAGCGAGACGTACGGCACCGTGCCGCGCTGGCCGGTGAGCTTGTACTCGTACTGCCCCGAGATCTTGCAGTTCCAGTAGATGTTGTCGGGGTTGTCGTTGCCGATCTTCACCGTCTCGTTCGAGAGCTGGTGAAAGTGCGGAAAGCGCGGGTCGCCGTGCTCGAGGTTCGCGTCGAGGCCGGCCCGTAACAACCGCGTCAGGTACCGGATGCCCTCGGCGCGATCGAGCGCGGTGGCGGGCGTGCCCTCGCGCAGGATCGTCTGGCCCGCCGCTTCGAGCGCGCGGCAGAAATCGCTCCACGCGCGGCCGTCGATCACGCGCTGGGTCTTCTCGTCCTGCGACATCGCATCACCTCGCGAGTTCTTTGCAGGGTACGATGGCCCGACTGGAGGTGCGATGCGCTGGCAGGATCGCGTGGGGAGCAAGCTGGTTTCGGTGCAGAGCGCGGTGGCGAAGGTCGCGTCTGGGCAGACCGTGGGCGTGGGCACGTACACGTGCACGCCACACACGCTGTGCCGCGCGCTCGCCGAACGCGGGCGGCGCGGCGAGCTGGAGAACGTGCGCATCGACCACGCGGCGTCGCTCTTCTGCTGGACCTCGCCTGACTTGCGGCGCGCCTTCGCACTGCACGACAACTTCGCGACCCCGTTCAACCGCCCCGCGATCCACGAGGGCGCGGTCGACTATCTCCCGATCAGCGTGTGGCAGGGCGGCGTGACGCCGCCGCACTACGACGCGAACCCGGACTTCTACCTCGTGCCCGTGTCGCCTCCCGACGCGCACGGCTTCTGCAGCTTCGGCCCCGGCGTGTGGTTCTCGAACTTGCTGGTGAAGGGCGCGAAGACGGTGATCGCGGAGGTCCACCCCGAGTTCATCAGGACCGGCGGCGACAACTTCGTGCACGTCGACGAAATCGACTTCTTCGTCGAGGCGGAGGAGGCGGCGAGCTCCGTGCTGCCGCCCGGCGCCCCGCCGAGCGAAGAGGAGCTCGCGCAAGTAGACACGATCTGCAATCTCGTCGCGGCCGATCTCATCAACGACGGCGACACGATCCAGATCGGCATCGGCACCGTGTCGGCGTCGCTCGCGAAGTTCCTCGGCTTCCGCAACGACCTCGGCATTCAGACGGAGCTGATCACGGGCGGCACCGCGGAGCTCGTGAAGCGCGGCGTCGTCACGGGCAAGTACAAGTCGATGTATCCCGGCAAGGTCGTGGGCAGCGCGCTGGTCGCGCTGGGGCGTGAGGAGCTCGACGCGATCGACGGCAACCCCGTGTTCGAGCTGTACGACTTCGGCACCACGGACGACCTGCGCCGGCTGATCCAACAGAAGAACTTCGTGGCGGTGAACAACGCGATGGTCGTGGACCTAACAGGTCAGGTGAGCGCCGAGGCGTGGGACCACAAGCCCTTCACCGGCGTTGGCGGCCAGACCGTGTTCATGATCGCCGGCGCGTACTCCGAGGGCGGGCGCTCGGTGAGCGTGGTGCCCTCGAGCTCGCGCCCCGCCGGAGGCGCGCGCGTCTCGCGCATCGTGCCGGCGCTCCCCGCCGGCACGCCCGTGACGGTGCCGCGCACGTTCGTCGACTACGTGGTGAGCGAGTACGGCGTCGCGCAGCTTCGCGGCAAGAGCGTGCGCGAGCGCGTGGGCGCAATGATCGAGATCGCGCATCCGGACTTCCGCGAACACCTGCGGGCCCAAGCGCGCGCGCTGTATCGGGTGTGACTCTTCGCCGCGGCTCCGCGAGTCGAAACTTTTTCGTGCTGCCCGCTTGACGCCCCCGCCGCCGGCGCACAGCAATCGTTTCGTCCGCGCTGAGGGATTGCGGACGCAACGAAGGAGACACCGATGAGCTTCCCCACTCTGTTCCGCCTGCACCGCCGGGAGCCTGCGCTGCGCGTCGCGGCGCATCCGGCGGTTCCGCTCGTCGACGAGATGAATCGCTTGTTCGACGACTTTTTCCGCGACTTCCCCGCCAACGCTGCCGAAGCGCGCTTCGTGCCGAGCCTCGAGCTCGAGGAGAGCGCGGACGTGGTGAAGATCTCCGCGGAGTTGCCCGGTCTCGAGGACAATGACTTCCAGCTGACGCTCGAAGACGGCGTGTTCGCTCTGAAGGGCGAGAAGCGCAGCGAGCGCGAAGAGAAGGACGAGCAGCGCGGCTGGACCCGCAGCGAGCGCAGCTACGGCAGCTTCGAGCGGCGCATCGCGCTGCCGTGCGAGGTCGTGGCTGAGAAGGCGAGCGCCGAGTTCAAGAACGGCGTGCTGAAGGTCACGCTGCCGAAGCAGGCCGAGGCCAAGCCGAAGGCGCACACGATCCAGGTGAAGGGTGCCTGACGCGCGGCGATGCCCCACAAGCGCGGCCCGCGTCTCGCGAGAGGCGCGGGCCGCTGCCTTCAGACGGTCGGGTTGACTCCGGGGAGCCTGCGGCGTTCACTCGCTGCATGCAGAGCTTCGTGCAGCCCACTCGCGAGGGCGCACCGCCCCTCGGCAAGGCCGCTTCGATCGCGCTCTATCTCGGCGTGCTCGCTGCTTCCGCGACGCTCGGTGCCGCAGCGCTGCGGGCGGGCACGAACCCCGGGGTCGTCGCGGGCGTGGGCTTCTTCTCACTGTGCGCACTCTTTCTCGCGCTCGAACGCTGGCGCCCGTGGCAGCGCGCGTGGAATCGCGGCTGGAGCGATCTGCGCGTCGACGCGCCGCTGATCCTGTGCGCCGCGCCGGCGGGCTTGCTCGTGAACCTCGCGGGCGACTTCGCGGGCGCGCACAGCCTCGGCATCTGGCCCGCGCACTGGCCGCTGCTCGCGCAGGCCGCCCTCGCACTCTTGCTGGGCGACTTCGTGCGGTACTGGTTCCACCGCGCCGAGCACTCCTGGCTCCCGCTCTGGCGCATCCACGCCACGCACCACAGCGCGGAGCGCCTCTACTGCATCAACGGCCCGCGCCTGCATCCGCTCGAAGTCGCGCTCTCGGGCGCGCTGCAGACCGCTCCGCTCGCGCTGCTGGGTGCGCCCGCCGGCGCGCTCGCGCTGCAAGTGATGCTCACCCTAGCGATCGGGCGCTTCCAGCACTGCAACCTCGCGCTCACGCTCGGCCCGCTCGACTGGCTGTTCAGCGCGCCCGACCCGCACCGTTGGCACCACGCGCGCGATCCGGAGACCGCGCGGTGCAACTACGGCGGCGACGTGTTGTTATGGGATCACCTGTTCGGGACGTTCCGGCTTCCGCGCGACCGTGCGCCCGGCAGCGACATCGGGATCCCGCACGGCGGCGAGTTCCCGCGCACGTTCCTCGGCGTGCTGGCTTCGCCGTTTACGTGGCCGCGCTTCACGCTGCGTGAGTAGGCTGGCCCCGGCGACCGGAGGCGCGATGCAGACGAACTATCCGTTCACGCCCGGCGGCGTAGCCGACTACCCGGTGAAGGTCGGCTCGATGCTGCTCACGCTCGTCGACCCCGAGCGCGGCTACGAGCGCGCGTACAACCGCTGGTACGAGCGCGATCACTTCTACGCGGGCTGCCTGATCGGGCCTTACCTGTTCGCTGGCGCGCGCTGGGTGGCGACGCGCGCGCTGAAGGATCTGCGCTGGCCGCGCGAGAGCGCGATCGCGCAGCCGTTCGACGCGGGCTCGTACATGGCGACTTATTGGGTGCTCGAGGGCCATCACGAGGAGCACTTCGACGCGTGGGCGCGGCCGCAGGTGCGCGAGCTCTACGCCGAAGGCCGCGGCTTCGCGAAGCGCACGCACGTGCACACGGCGCTGTTCGATCACCTGGGCGCGACGTATCGCGACGCGGACCCGGTGCCGATCGAGCTCGCGCTCGATCGCGGCTACGACGGGCTCGTCGCGGTGTGGCTCGACGGAATCGAGCGATCCGCCGCGCAGCTCGCGCGCGAGCTCGGGAAGGAGCTCGTGCCGCAGCTGCTCGCGGAGTCGAACGTGGAGATCGCATCAGCGTGGATGCCGAGCGCGGGCGAGAACGAGCCCAAGAACGTGCCGATGCATCTCGGCTCCCGCGCCGGCGGCCCCGAGCGCCTGTGCCAGCTGTTCTTCGTGACGGGCGACGTGCGCGCGCCGCTCGCGCGCTTCCGCAGCTACACGCAGGCGATCGAGAGCGCGGGCCTCGCGAAGACGCAGCTCGTCGCGCCGCTCGTGAAGACGGTCCCGGGGACGGAGAGGTACGTGGGGGAGCTGTGGTGAGGACGCAGGAGATCTCAGCCAACGGCCTTCGCTTCACCGTCGACCTCGCGGGCGATGCGGGCGCGCCGCTCGTGCTCCTGTTGCACGGCTTTCCGCAGACGCGGCACACCTGGCGCCACGACCTGCCGGCGCTCGCGGCGGCGGGCTGGCGCGCGGCGGCGCCGGATCAGCGCGGCTACTCGCCCGGCGCGCGGCCCAGTGGAGTCGAGCACTACGGCGTCGACGCGCTGCTCGCCGATGCGCTCGGGATCGCGGACGCGCTGGGCGCGCCGCGCTTCCATCTCGTCGGCCACGACTGGGGCGGGCAGCTCGCGTGGCTGCTCGCCGTGCGCCACCCCGCGCGCGTGCGCTCGCTCGCGGTGCTCTCGCGCCCGCATCCCGCCGCGTTCGCGCGCGCGATGGCGAGCGACTCCGCGCAGAGCGAGCGCTCGAAGCATCACCGCGCGTTCCAGGATCCGAAGACCGCCGACTTGTTACTGGAAGCCGGTGCGCGCCGGCTGCGCGGCATGCTGCGCGCGCAAGGCGTGCCGGACGCGGACATCGACGCGTACGTCACGCCGCTCGCGAGTCGCGCTGCGCTCGACGCGGCGCTGAACTGGTACCGCGCCGCGTTCGCGGGAAGCTCGGCGCTCGCGCTGAAGGATCTGCCGCCCGCGCGCGTGCCGACGCTGTTCGTATGGGGCGACGCCGACGCGACGGTGGGCCGCATCGCCGCCGAAGCCACGCGCGAGCACGTCGACGCGCCGTCCCGCTTCGTGGTGGTGCCGGGCGCGGGGCACTTTCTCACGGACCAGCAGCCCGAGCCGGTGACGAAGGCGCTGCTCGCGCATCTCGCGGAGCACGCGGGGGCGTAGCGGCACAGGCTGCTGGGTCTGACCCCGCGCTCCGCGAGCTTGGTCCCTCAGAACAGCATCTGCGGATTGCTCGCCGTGCGCACCAGCTCGAGCCGCGCGTTGCACATGCGCCGCCACGCGTCGCCCTCGGGCGCGAGCGCGTAGAAGCGGTCCTCCTTCATCGCGTTGACGGCGCGCTCCGCGATCGCGTCGGGCGAGATGCCCGTTGCGATCGCGGTCTTGATCGCGTTCTCGACCGCGTCGCGCTCCGGCGACGCCGGCTCGTCGCCGCGCTTCAGGTGGAGTGGGCGATTGCGCTCGGCGTGGCCGATGCGCGTCGCCACGAGCTCGGGGCACACCGCGGTCACGCCCACCGGCGCGCCGCGATTCTTCAGCTCGAGGTAGAGGCTCTCCGAGAGCGCGAGCGCGGCGTGCTTGCTCATGAAGTACGCGCTGCTGGTCGGCCCATACGTGAAGCCGGCCATCGACACGGTGTTGATCACGTGCGCGGGCTCGCCCTGCCTCAAGAAGATCGGAACGAACGCGCGAATGCCGTGCAGCACGCCGTAGACGTTGACGCCCATCACCCACTCGTAGTCGCTGAGCGGCGCCTCCCAGGTGAGGCCGCCCGCGAAGACGCCCGCGTTGTTGCAGATCACGTGCGCCTTGCCGAACGCCTCGAGCGTCTTCTCCGCGAGCGCCGTCACCGAGTCCTGCGAGCTCACGTCGCAGCGCACGGCGCGCGCGTCGACGCCTGCGCTTGTGAGCTCGCGCAGCGCGCCGCGCAGCGCTTCTTGCTCGACGTCCGCGATGACGACGCGCATGCCCTCCGCGCCGAGCCGCTGCGCGAGCGCGCGCCCGATGCCGCTCGCCGCTCCCGTAACGACCGCCACCTTGCCGCGCAGGTCCTTCATCGCGTCTCCCTCCCTGTGCTCCGATAGACGACGTACGCGTCGTATTCGAGCACGCGATTCTTCCAGAACAGCGCGCCGCGAAACACGCGCGGCACGTAGCCGGGAAAGAGGCGCTCCGGCTCGACCAGCAGTGGCTGCTCGTCGACACCTTTGACGCCCACGATCACGACATCCGGGCGCGCGCGCAGAACCGCCTCGTACTCGTTGAGCCAGGGCGCCGAGGCCGACGAGTCGAGGAAGGCGCCGCCCGTGCGCGCGCGATAGTTGTCGAAGCGATTGCTCTCGAAGTAAGGCTGCACGGCGAACGCGCCGAAGCCGAGCGCGAAGATCGTGTCGGGCTCGGTCGTCGTCTCTGCGAGATGGCGCGCGACGGCAGGCGCGCCGGAGTACGACTCACTCCAGTCGTAGCGCGCGCTGCGGAGCGCCCAGGAGGCGTGCACGAGCAGCACTGCCGCGAGCGCGGCCAGCGCAGCTCCCGCAGTCCACGCGCGTTCATGCTCATCGCGTTCGCGCGCGAACGCGACCCACAGAGCGAACACCCACAACAGGAAGAGCATGCCCTCGTGCCACTCGGAGTACGCTTTGGTGGCCGCGAACGCGATCAGCAACGCGGCGGGCAGAACGAAGGTCGCGAGCACGCGCCGCGCCGCGAGGATCGGGAGCGACGCGGCGATCACCGCCAGCGAGAGCGGCGCGATCTCAGTGAGGGACGAGCTCGAGAAACGCCACGCGACGGCGAAACCGCGGTCTGGATGAAGCGCGAAGCCTGGGACGACCATCGTGTGGTCGTTCGGCGGCCACAGCACGAGTGCGACGAAGGCGCCGACCGCGAGCAGTGCGCTCATCGCGAGTGCGTGCTGCTGCAGAGCGTGCGCGCCGAGCTCGCGTCGGTGAGAGAGCAGCTCGTACACGTGCAGCGCGCCGAGACCCGCCGCGATCAGCCAGCAGTGCACGCTCGCGAGCGCCAGCGCCGCGAGCAGCGCAGCAAGTGCGAAGGGACGCTCGAAGCGGCGCGGCCAAATCGCGGCGAGGGCAAACAAGACGAGTGGCGCGAGCGCGTACGGGCGCGCGACGACGGCGTACTGGTAGAGCGGGAAGTACGTGAAGGGGAACAGCGCTCGTACCCACGCAGGGAAGGGCGCGCGCAGAACGAACACCACCGCGCCGGCGAACGCGAAGAGAGCCGCGAGCACGTGCATCGATGCGAACGGCGCACCGCCGCGCGCGAGTGGCACGAGCAGCGCGTGCCAGAGGCCGGGATTGCCCTCGTAGCGGAGCCAGTGCGCGTAGAGCTCGAACAGGTCCGCATCGCGCGCGAGCAGCCACGCCTGCGCCTCGTCGAACCAAGGCTCGTGCCGCGGGATCAGCAGCGCGAGTGCGGCGCCATAACAAGCGAGCGCGGCGAGCTGCCAGAGCGCGGGCCGCGCCGTGCTCACCGGAGGCTCCGCGCGAGCGTTCAGCCGGGGGTCTTCTCGAATGCCGGCGCGCCCGCGAACACGGTCTGCCAGGGCTGCTTGTCGCAGGTGAAGATCGAAACGCCCGGCTTGTCGAACGCGCTCGGGTCGTCCAGCGATCCCACCTTGATGATCACCGCGCCCTTCATCCCCGGCGCGCGGCTCACCACGTGCGTGCCGCAGTTCGGGCAGAACTCGCGCGTGACCGGCGCCGCCAGATCCTTGCGCGCGAACTTCTTCACCTCGCCCGCGGTGTACTTGAACTCGGCCTCGGGCGTCACGATCAGCGGGAGCGCGTTGCCGCCGCTGAAGTACGAGCACTCGCGGCAGTGGCACATCAGCTTCATCAGCGGCGTGCCGCCCGCTTCGTATTTGAGCGATCCGCAATAACAATGACCTGTGAGAGCCATCTCGGCCTCCGAGCTCGGGTGAAGCGCGCACGCTAACGCGCAGCGCACGTGCGACGAAAGTGCGCGGCGCGATAGGGTCGACCGCGATGCTCTTCCACTTCGATTTCGCGATCTGGGCGCGCATGGTGTCGCTCGCCCTGCGCGAGCGCGGCGCGAGGCGCGCTTGGTACCTCTATCGCCTGCTCATCTGGGTGCCCGTCGTCGCGAGCACCCACGCCGTCTGCTTCTTCCTCGACGCCCTCCTGTTCCCGCGCTTGCGCCGCATCGAGGTGCGCTCGCCCGTCTTTCTCGTGGGCCACGCGCGCAGCGGCACGACGCTGCTGCACCGGCTGATGAGCCAAGACGGCGAGCGCTTCTGCTCGAATCGGATGATCGAGCTCTATCTGCCTTCGCTGCTCCAGAAGAAGTTGTTACGGGCGCTCGGCGCCTTCGACCGTCGCGTTCTCGGAAGGCGCCTCGCGAAGCGCGTGCGCGCGTGGGAGCAGCGCCGCTACCGCGCCACCAAAGACATCCACGCGATGGGCCTCTTCAAGCCCGAGGAAGACGACCTCTTCTTCTACTACTCGTGCGCGTCGGGCTTCTGGAGCACGAAGGTTCCGTACCTCGGCAAGATCGACTTCTTCGCGATCGACCGCTGGCCCGAGAAGCGCCGGCGCCGCCTGATGCGCTTTTACCGGGAGTGCATCAAGCGCCAGCTCTACGTCGACGGCGCGGACAAGATCTACACCTCGAAGAGTCCGGTGTTCGCGGGCCGCGTCGCCGCGCTGATCGAGGAATTCCCCGACGCACGCTTCGGCATCACGCTGCGCGATCCCGGCGAGACGATCCCGAGCCTGCTCAAGTTGTTACAGACCGCGTACCGCCTGCAGGGCGCGTCGCCCGAGGACGCGAAGCGCGCGCTCGAGGCACAGGTCGAGATCTCCCTCGAGTCCTACCTGCATCCGCACGAGGTGCTGGCAAAGCATCCCGGGACGAAGCGCGCGCTCGTCGACTACGCGCAGCTCACCGCCGCTCCGCGGGGCGCGCTGGAGAAGATGTACGCCGAGCTCGGCTTCGACGTGACGCCCGAGCTCGCGCGCGTTCTCGCCGCCGAGGAAGCGCGCGCGAAGAAGCACGAGACGAGTCATCGCTACAGCCTCGAAGAGTTCGGGCTCGCGAAGAACACGCTGCGTGAGCGGATGGCAAAGCTCTATGCGCAGTTCCACTGGCCGCGCGACGAGGAGACGAAGTGACGGAGCAAGCGAAACGAGAGCTGCGCGAAGCGTGGGACGCGCTGATCGCGGACTTGCAGCGCGCGCGCGACGCGATCGAGGACCCGAAGCTGTTCGCGCCGCCAGCGACCGAACGCGGCCTCGCCGAGGGCTACCGCTACCTGATGACGCTGCTCTACTGCGGCATCGAGCGCGGCTTCTTCGAAGATCCGCGCTTTCCGTACGTGCGCCGCGCGATCCAGGCGATCTCGAAGGCGACGATCGACAACGCCGACGCGATCTACTTCACGATGCCGATCGACGGCAACGAGACCTACTCGTTACGGGGCCGCGCGCGCGACACGCGCCACTGGCGCGGCGAGCCGCGCGCGAAGTCGGGGCTGCTCGCACCGCAGTACCTGATCTTCGAGTGCACGCGCGGCTTCACGGGCGACACCGGCTCGCTCGCCGAGCTGCGCTCCGGCGAGAAGGCGCTCGCGGGAGTGCTCGACATCTCGCAACTGCAAGTCGCAGCCGACGACACGTTCGAGATTCTGCTCGCGCCCGAGCGCCCCGCTGGCTTCACGGGCAACTTCCTCCCCACCAAGACGAGGCGCGGCCAGCGCGAGTTCGTCTGCGACTACGTGTCGGGCCGCCAGCTCTTCTACGACTGGTCGCGCGAAGAGCCCGTCGACCTCGTGATCACGCGCGTCGGCGCCGAGCGCGAGCATCCCGCCGCGTACACGCCCGCGCGCGCCGCCGAGCAGCTGCGCCGCGCCGGAGCGCTCGCGCGGGGCCAGATGCACTTCTGGAACGAGTTCTACGACGTGCTGCTCGAAACCCACGCCGACCGCAACGGCGACGGCAAGCGCTTCATGCCCCGAAACAGCTTCAACGACCCGAACGCCGCGAGCGGCGCCACCGGCGGCGGCATGAACAGCAACATCTACGCGGGGGGCGTCTACGAGCTGGAGCGCGACGAAGCGCTCGTGATCGAGAACGAGATCCTGATCGAGCCGATGTACATCGGGATGCACCTCTCGAACTTCTGGGGCGAGTCGTTCGACTACGCGAACCGCCTAACAAGCCTCAACGGCTTCCAGAGCGAGCGCTCGAGCGACGGCTGGCTGCGCTACGTCGTCGCGCACGAAGACCCCGGCGTTCCGAACTGGCTCGACACGACGGGCCAGCGCGAGGGCTTCATGTCGCCGCGCTGGGCCTACTTCACGAAGCCGCCCACCGAGCAGTGGCCGTGCATCCGCGCGAAGAAGGTGCCGCTGGCGGACGTGCGGAAGCACCTGCCCGCGGACACGCGCCTCGTGTCGCGCGAGGAGCGCATCGCGCAGATCAAGCTGAGGCAGGAGCACGTGCAGCGGAGGTTTCAGCAGTAACAAGCCTGCCGCCCTGGGTGTTACGGTTCCGCGATGCCCGGCCCCGAAGCCATCGCCCGCGAAGCGATCGATGCCGCGCTCGCGGGCGCGGGCTGGGCGGTGCAGGACTTCGCGGCGACGAACATTCACGCCGCTCGCGGCGTCGCGGTGCGCGAGTTCCCGCTCGCCGCCGGCTTCGGTTTCGCGGACTACCTGCTCTACGTCGACGCAAAGGCCGTTGGCGTGATCGAGGCCAAGAAGGCCGGCACGACGCTCTCGGGCGTCGAGCCGCAGGCGGCGCGCTACGCGCAGGGGCTCCCCGCGAGCTTGCCGGCGCCGCTTCGCCCGCTCGCGTTTCTCTACCAGTCGACCGGCGACGAGACGTGCTTCACGAACGGGCTCGATCCGGAGCCGCGCAGCCGCCGCGTGTTCTCCTTCCACAAGCCGGAGACGATCGCGGCGTGGCTCGCGGACGACGCGGTGTTTCTGCCCGAGATCCATGGTGTGCCCGATCCACTCTCCGAGCGGCCTGCGAGCTTGCGGCTGCGCCTTCAGACTATGCCGCCGCTCGACGCGCGCGGGCTGCGCGGCGCGCAGGCCACCGCCGTCGCGAACCTCGAGCGCTCGCTGCGCGAGAACCGGCCGCGCGCACTGATCCAGATGGCGACGGGCAGCGGCAAGACGATCGCGACGATCAGCGCGATCTATCGCCTCATCAAGTTCGGTGATGCGAAGCGCGTGCTCTTCCTGGTCGACCGCGACAACCTCGGCAAGCAGGCCTATCGCGAGTTCCAGGCGTTCACGACGCCGGACGACGGCCGCAAGTTCACCGAGCTCTACAACGTGCAGCGGCTCGCCAGTAACAAGCTCGACCCGGTGGCGCGCGTCGTGATCACGACGATTCAGCGCCTCTACTCGATGCTGAAGGACGAGGAGCTGCCCGCGGAGGCGGAGGGCGGCTCGCTGTTCGACACCTACGCCGCGCTGCGCCGCGAGCCGGCGCCGGTGGTCTACAACGCCGCGCTGCCGATCGAAACGTTCGACTTCATCTTCGTCGACGAGTGCCACCGCTCGATCTACACGGTGTGGCGCCAGGTGCTCGAGTACTTCGACGCGTTCCTCGTCGGCCTCACCGCCACGCCGTCGAAGCAGACGTTCGGCTTCTTCCAGCAGAACCTCGTGATGGAGTACGGGCACGCGCAGGCCGTCGCCGACCGCGTGAACGTCGATTACGACGTGTACAAGCTGCGCACGCAGTGAGCTGAGTGGCCCCATTCGTGTAGTCCGTGTCGTCATCCGCCCAGAGGCGGACCGTCTCGATGTCCTGCCGAAAGAAGCCAGTGTGTTGCCACACGGCCATCCCGGTGATTCGCGTTGGCGCACCGAGGTCCAGGACGATCACGCCCGTGAGCGCGCAGTTGCTCCCCCACGCGCCGTAGTTCCCGTGCTGCGTGACCGTGGTGTAGGCGTCGAAGTCAGTGACTCCATGGACGTAGGGAGCTTGTAGGCCCGATTGGTCGATCAGGTTGGTAGACGGTGAACCCGGGAACGCGCACAGGCCGTTGTGTACGACGACCGACGGCTGGATCATCTCACCCGCGGTCGACGCGGCGGCTCCGCTGAGTAGCGCGAGTGCGAGCACAGCGAGGCGCACGAGTTCACCTCCGACTCGGGGCAGCATGGAGCATCGGGAAGCCTCCTCGCCACTCACCGCCCCTTCCAGCGCGGCTCCCGCTTCTCGAAGAACGCGGCAACTCCTTCCCGCGTGTCCTCGCTCGCGCGCACGATGCGCGACGCATCCGCGCTGATTTCCCACGCTCGCGCGTCGCCGGCTTCGAGCGCCTCGTTGATCGCGCGCAAGCTCTGCCGCACGGAGACGGGGCTGTTCGCACAGATGCGCGCGGCGAGCGTGCAGGCTTCGTCGACGGCGCGGCCTGGCTCGCACAACACGTTCACGAGGCCCAGGCGTTCGGCGCGCTCTGCGCCGAGCGCGTCGCCGGTGAGGGAGAGCTCGCGCGCGACGTTGAGCGGCAGCGCGTGCGCCGCGCGGTGCGGGCCGCCGTAGAGCGCGAACACGCCGCGCTTCACTTCGGGCAGCGCGAAGCTGGCGCTGCGCGAGGCGACGACGAGGTCGCAGGCAAGCACCATCTCGAAGCCGCCGCCGAACGCGAGGCCCTCGCACGCCGCGATCAGTGGCTTGGTGCGCGCGCGTCGCACGACGCCATACGGGCCTCCGCGCCCGGTCGAGTTGTTGTTGGCGTCGCGCAGGTCGCTGCCTGCAGAAAAGACGCCGCCCATGCCGGTGAGCACTCCGACCCACAGCTCGGCGTCGTCCTCGAGCGCGTTCATCGCGGCGTCGAGCCCGCGCGTCATCTCGCCGTTCATCGCGTTGCGCTTCTCGGGCCGGTCGAGGCGCGCGATCAGCACGCGGCCGCGGCGCTCGGTGGTGACGGGCATGCGGGGCTCCTCTCGCGAGATCGCGAGGGGTAGCCCGCGTTGCCTACGCGCCGCACGCGGCTACGGCTCGCGACGGAGCGGTCAGCTCCCCTACCGTCCCTCCCTTCATGCGCTTCACCCCCTCGCACTTCGGCCTGTGCGTGCACGATCTCGCGCGCTCGCTGCGCTTTTGGTGCGACGGTCTCGGATTCGCTGTCGCCGAGCGCTTCGAGATCGGCGACGAGTTCGGCGCCGCGCTCGAAGTGGAGGGGCGCGTCGACTGCATCTCGCAGTTCATTCGCAAGGACGCGCTCGCGATCGAGCTGCTCGCGTACCGCTCGCCGGGCGCGATCGGCGCGCCGCCCACGCGCCGCAATCAGCTCGGGCTCACGCACGTCTCCCTCTACGTGGACGACGTTGCGTCCGCCGCTTCGCACCTCGTCGCGTGCGGCGGGAAGCTGCTGCCCGCGACGCACGCGGAGAACGACGCGGTCGAGCTGCTGTTCGTGGAAGACCCGGACGGAGCTCGCGTCGAGCTGATTCGTAACAAGTAGGAGCTGCCGTGCCGCGCGCGAAGTCGAACGGAATCGAGCTCGAGTACGACACGTTCGGAAGCGAGGGCGACCGGCCGCTGCTGCTGATCATGGGCCTCGGCGCGCAGATGCTGCAGTGGGACGAGCGCTTCTGTGAAGCGCTCGCGGCGCGCGGGCAGTTCGTGATTCGCTTCGACAACCGCGACGTCGGGCTCTCGACCAAGTTCGACCACGAGGGCGTGCCCGATCTCGCGAAGCTGATGCAGCCCGGGGCCGACCGCAGCGGCGTGCCGTACACGCTCGACGACATGGCGGACGATGCGGCGGGCTTGTTGGGAGCGCTCGGGCTCGCGAGCGCTCACGTCTTCGGCGCGTCGATGGGCGGCATGATCGCGCAGACCGTCGCCTACCGGCACGCGGCGAAGACGCGCAGCCTGATCTCGCTCTACTCGAGCACGGGCAACCCGAAGCTGCCGCCCGCGAAGCCCGAGGCCATGGCGGTGCTGATGGCGCCGCGCCCGAGCGACCGCGCGGGTGCGATCGAGGCGGCGGTGCGCGCGTCGCAGGTGACGAGCGGGCCAGGCTATCCGCTCGACCCCGAGTACCTGCGCGAGCGGCACACGCGCATGTTCGACCGCTCGTTCACGCCCGTCGCCGGCGCGCGCCATCTCGCCGCAGTCACCGCGCACGGCAACCGCGCGCCGCGACTCGCTGCGATCACCGCGCCGACGCTCGTGATCCACGGCACCGCGGATCCGCTCGTGCCGGTCGAGGGCGGGCGCGACACGGCGCGGTCGATCCCCGGCGCCGAGCTGTGGGAGATCGAGGGCCTCGGCCACGGCATCCCGCCCGCGCTCTGGACCGCCCTCGCGGACCGCGTCGCCGCGCACACGGCCAAGGCCGAAGCGCGCCGCCAGTAACAACTTCCACGAACGGAGATCGTCATGCCCCAAGCTCGCGCCAACGGAATCCAGCTCGAGTACGACACCTTCGGCCGCGCGAGCGACGCGCCGCTGCTGCTGATCATGGGCCTCGGCGCGCAGATGGTGCTGTGGGACGAGGAGTTCTGCGGGATGCTCGCGGAGCGCGGCCACTACGTCGTGCGCTTCGACAACCGCGACGTCGGGCTCTCCACGAAGTTCGACGACAAAGGCATGCCCGACATGCTGAAGATCATGACGCCGGGCGCGGACCGCAGCGGAGTGGCCTACACGCTCGACGACATGGCCGACGACGCGGCCGGCTTGCTAGGCGCGCTGCGCATCGACAGCGCGCACGTCGTGGGCGCCTCGATGGGCGGCATGATCGCGCAGACGGTCGCGTACCGGCACGTCGCGAAGACGCGCAGTCTCGTCTCGATCATGTCGAGCACGGGCAACCCCGCGCTTCCGCCCGCGAAGCCCGAGGCGATGGCGGTGCTGATGACGCCGCGACCGCTCGATCGCGCGAGCAACATCGAAGCGAGCGTCGCGGCGAGCAAGGTGATCGGCAGCCCCGCGTTTCCGCCGAACGAGGCGCGCCTGCGCGAGCGCGCGGGCATGATGTTCGACCGCGCCTTCACGCCGATCGGCACGATGCGGCAGATGGCGGCGATCATGGCGCACGGCAATCGCGCGCCGCGGCTCGCGGCGGTGACGGCGCCGACGCTCGTGATTCACGGCGTCGCCGATGCGCTCGTGCCCGTGGAAGGCGGGCGCGACACCGCGAAGTCGATCCCGGGCGCGCAGCTGCTCGAGATCGAGGGCATGGGCCACGACATTCCGCAGCAGCTGTTCGTGCGCATCAGTGACGCGATCGCGGCGCACACGAAGAAGGCGGAGGCGGCGCGACGCTGACGCGACGCGCTCTGCGCTGCGCTCGCGAGCGCCGTCGTCGCGTGCGACGCGCCCGTCGAGGACCCCGGGCTGCATTGGCCGTTCGCAGGCGGCAGTGCTTACCAGGATCGCGACTGCGATCGCGTGCGACGCCGAGGGCGTGCCGCACTCCGTCGTCAGTTCGGGCCTCGCGCAGTTCGCCGCCGGCGGCCGGCGACCTCGAGCAGCTCTGGGTCGTCGCCATCGAGTTCCGCGTCCCAGATCGAGCCGACTTCGCGTCACGCGGTCTGCCTAACATTTTCCTTGCTGCGCAGACCGACCACGGCTCACACTGCGCCGCAGGAGGACTCCGCATGCTGCGCTCGCTGTTCGCGTTCTCGCTCGCCGCGCTCCTCGCGAGCTCCACGCTCGCCAACACGCTCACGCAGAACGTGTCGTGGACGATCGACCGCTCGGGCACGACTGCGAAGTACCGCGTCACCGCCTACGGCGACTCGATCTACGCCGGTTACTACGGATCGCTCTCGCGCGCCGCGAAGCGGGCCGGCCCGCACGTCGACGGCGAGTACCTCTCGCAGCTCTGGAACTCCGACATCCAGGTCGTGCGCCGCGCGAAGTCGGGCGCCGTCGCGAGCGACATCTACAACAACAAGATCGTCGCCGAGCGCTCCTACATGCAGACGACGGACACGCGCGTCGTCACGTTCGAGATGTGCGGCAACGACGGCCTGCAGGCGCGCAGCTCGTTCGCCGGCCAGAGCGGCACCTGCAACTACGCCCCGCTGAACACCGCGCTCGCGAACTGCACGACTTATCAGGACCTCGCGATGGCGGCGATCAACACTTACGCCCACGCGAACACACGCCTCAAGGTCCGCGCGCACTGCACTCGACGAAGCACTCGCGGCGTGGACCGTGGAGGACGCAGTCGCGGAGTACGCCGCAGTGTTCGAGCGCGCTTACTCCGACGAGGCGCAGATGACGGCGCTGCTCGAACTGTTGCGTAGTGAGGACGGGCGCAAGCTCGAGCGAACGCTTCGAGACGCGATGTTTCGGATGGCCGAAGCGCAGGCGCGCCGGCGCGACATGAGTATTCAGCGAAAGCTCGATCGACTGGCGCGTCAGCTCGCGCAGCGCGTGCTCGAGTACCAGAAGACGGGGAGATGAGCCGCGCCGGCTACGCGAGAAAGCGCAGCGCAATCATCGAGGGCACGCTGGCGTAGTAGATCGCGCCCGTGACGTGCTCGCCGAGTCCGCGCGTACGCACGGCGCTCGCCGCGGAGCGCTGCGCGCCGATCAGCGCGACGCCCTCGCACACGGCGCGCCAGAGCGCGCTCCAAAGCACGAGGTACAGCGCAGCCGTTGCGTAGTGCACGCTCGCGCTGAGCAGCCAAGCGCGCAGGCCCGAGACGTAGTACTCGCCGAGCAACGCGCCGAAGGCGATGTGCTGGTGCGCGTTGAAGCCGACGAAGCCGGGCAGCAGCGCGAAGGCGGCGATGCGCGCGGGCCAGCGCGTCCACCACGGGCGGCCAAACGCGGCGCGCGCCGCGGCGAAGCGCACGGGCAGGCTCGCGAGCGCATCGCGCGCGGCTTCGCAGCCGGCGCCGGCGAGGGCGTCCAGCAGCGCGTGCGGATTCGGCAGCGCGAGTCGCACGGGGGCGCGCGCGCCGGAGCGCAGCGTGAGCGTGAGGTTCGGCAGCGGAAGCGGCACGAGTGCCGCGTGCGCCGACGCGATGCTCGAGAGCGGAATGCGCAGTGCGAGATCGCTGCGCTCGATCATGAGCTGCGCGCCCGTAACGACTGCGCGCGCGGCGTACGCCCGCAACAACGCGCGCGCCGCGAGCTCGGGCGCCAGCGCGAACAGCGCGAGGCCCTCGGCGAGCGCGAGCGGCGTGAGCGGCGGATCGCTCGCGCGCACGAGCGCCACGAGCAGCAGCAAGAGCGCGCCGCGCGAGAAGCCCCGCAGCACCGCCGCGGCGCTGCGCGCCGCGGGCGGCAGCGCGAAGAGCTCGAACGAAGGCGGCGGTGACATCTCTCGTATGCTCGCGCGCGGCGCGGTGAGGTCCGATGGCGGAGCGTGCGTCAGAGCGAGATGCGGACGGTGTCGTGGTCACGCCGAGCGGGCGCGCGTGGCCGAAGCGGGCGTGGCTCGCGTGTGCCGGCGCGATCTGCGCGGGTGTGATCGCGGTCGTCGCGATTCCGCGCGGCGACGAAACGCAAAGTGCGGCGCCCGAGCGAGCGCCTGCGAACGGCGATCGCGCCGGCGCCGTGTCGCTGAGAAGCTCAGCGAGGAGCGACAGCGGCGCCGCGCCTGCCGCGGTGAACGCGGGCTCCGCCGGACCCGCAGCCACAGCGCCGTCTCCCCAACAACTCGCGGCGGAGTCCGCTGTGCAGCAAGGCCTCGCGCCGAGCGGCATCGGCCTCTTTCCGCCGCCGGGCACCGATCCGGTGAAGATCGGGATCGTCGTGCCGGACGACTTCCCGCTGCCCGAGGGCTACCTGCGCCACTACCAAGTCACCGACGACGGCCAGCCGATGCCCGCGATCCTGATGTTTCACCCCGACTACGAGCTGCTCGATGCGCGCGGTCAGCCCGTGCCGCTTCCCGAGAATCGCGTCGTGCCCGCCGAGCTTGCGCCGCCCGGCCTCGCGATCGAGATGCTCGTGCCGCCGCCTCCTCGCGTCGAAGAGGGCGCGCCCTGACGCGCGCACTGCTCGCGCTCGCTGCCACGCTCGCGAGCTGCGCCGCGCTCGCGCTGTGCGCAGAGCTGCCCGCGTTCGGGCCTGCGCTGCTGTTCGTCGCGCTCGTGCCGTGGCTCGCGATGCTGGAGCGCGCGCACAGCTCGTCAGGCGCGCTCGGCCTCGCGCTCGCCTTCAGCGTGGCGTTCACAGGGCTCGTGCTCGGCTGGTTCGCAGCGGCGATAGCCGAGTACACGAGCGCACCGGCATGGCTCGGCTGGTGCGCGCTGCTCGTGCTCGCGCCGCTGCTGCAGCCGCAGACGTTCGTGTTCGTCGTGGTGCGCTCGTGGCTGCGCACGCGCGGCGCGGGCTCCGCGTTCGTGGCGCTCGCCAGCGCGAGCGCGTGGATCTTCACGGAGCACGCGCTGCCGAAGCTGTTGGGCGACTCGCTCGGGCTCGGCTGCACCCGTCTGCGGCGCTGCGCCAAGGCGCGGACCTCGCGGGTGTGCCCGGGCTCACGCTCGTCGTGCTGCTCGTGAACGAGTGCGCGCTCGCGGCACTCGCGTCATTCCGCGCGCGCCGGCGGCATGCGTGGCGCGCGCTCGCGCTCGGCACCGCGCTCGTCGCGACGCTCGCAGCCCACGGAGCGTGGCGCGGTCTCTCGCTGAAGGGCGCCGAGGCGAGCGCACCGCGCGTTCACGCGCTGCTCGTGCAGGCGAACTTCGCGCGCTACGGCGAGCTCGCGCGCGAGCTCGGCGAATTCGAGACGGTGGCGCTCGTGCTGGAGACGCACTTCGCGCTCAGCGCGGAGGCGCTCGCGCGCACACCGGCCGATCTCGTCGTGTGGCCGGAGACGGTGTACCCGACCACGTTCGGCTCGCCGAAGTCCGCGGACGGCGCCGCCTTCGATCGCGCGATCGCAGCGTTCGCGGCGCAGAGCGGGGTGCCGCTCGTGTTCGGCAGCCACGACGCGGACGCCGGCGGCGAGTACAACGCCGCGATCTTCCTCGAAGCGAGCGGCGCGGGGCGCGTGAGCTTCGACGCGTACCGCAAGGCCGCGCCGTTTCCGCTCACCGAGCGCGTTCCGGATTGGCTCGACTCGCCGTGGCTGCGCGAGGCGCTGCCTTGGCTCGGTGCCTGGCGCGCAGGCGAGGGTGCGCGCGTGATCGACCTCTCGCTGTCGGATGGCCGCACGCTCCGCGCTGGCCCGCTGATCTGTTACGACGCGCTCGATCCGAGCCTCGCGCGGACGCTCGCGCGCGACGGCGCGGATCTCTTCGTCACGCTCAGCAACGACTCGTGGTTCTCGCACGCGGGCGGCCCGCGCCTGCACCTGCTCGTCGCCGCTTTCCGCTCGATCGAGACGGGACGCGCGCAGCTGCGCGCCACGAACACAGGTTTCAGCGCGCTGATCTCCCCGCGCGGCGCGATCGAGCAGCGCCTCGCCGTGAACGAGCGCGGCGTGCTCGCGGTGGAAGCACCGTTGTTAGGCGGGTACGCCACTCCGTACTCGCGCATCGGCGACGCACTTCCGCGCGCGGCGGGCGTGCTCGCGATCGCGGCGTGCGCGTGGGCGGCGCGGAGGAAGCGCTGAGGTTCAGCCGATCCCGTACATGCGCGCGCAGTTGTCGCGCGTGATGCGTGCGACCTCGGCGGCGGGCACGCCCTCGAAGTCCCGTGCGATCACCTCGCGCGAGTTCGGCCAGGTCGAGTCGCTGTGCGGGAAATCGCTCGCCCACATCAGGTTGTCGGCGCCCACGAACTCGCGCGTCACCACGCCCACGCGATCGTCTTGGAACGTCGCCGCGACTTGGCGCTTGAAGTAGAAGCTCGGCTTCTCCGGGATGACGAAGCCGGTCTCGAGCGAGCGGTAATTGTGGTAGGAGTGGTCGAGGCGCTGGAGGAAGTGCGGGATCCAGCCGATGTCGTTCTCGGCGCTCACGATGCGCAGCCCCGGGAAGCGGTGCATCGCGCCGCCGAAGATGATGTCCGAGATCGAGCGCTCCATGCGGTGCGGCAGCGAGGGGTACGTCTTCATCAGGCTCGCGCCTTCCATGCCCGTGCCGTCGGCGCCCGTGAGGATGTGCAGCGAGAGCGGCAGGCGCGTGTCCTGCGCTGCGGCCCAAAGCGGGTCCCACTCGTTCGACTCGTACGGCCGCGAGGCAGGCGGCGCGCCCCAGATGAGACCGCCGCGCAGGCCGAGCTTCGCGGCTCGCTGAATCTCGGCGGCGGCCTCGGCCACGTCGTCCATCGGCACCAGAGCCACGCCCGCGAGCCGCCTCGGCGCGACGCCGCAGAACTCCGCGAGCCAGTTGTTATAGGCGCGGAAGCTCGCAGCGCGCAGACCCGCGTCCTTGATCCCGTAGAGCATCATCGCGAGGCTCGGGTAGATCACTTCGCCCGAGACGCCGTCGACGTCTTGGTCCTCGAGGCGCTGCACGGGATCCCATGCGCCGGGCCTGACACCTGGGTAACCCGCCATCATGCGCTCGCCGAACTTCGTGGGATCGACGCCTGCGACCGCGAAGCCCGACACGGGGAACGGGCGCAGGTTCTCGCAGATGAACCAGTCGCCCTCGGGAAGATTCGCGGCCCGCTTCACGACGCGCGGTGCGCGGTCGCGATACGTCGCGTCGATGCGCGCGGTCCACAGATCGGCCGGCTCGACCACGTGCGAGTCGGCGGAGAGAACGGTGCTCGTCATCGCGGTTCTCCTCAGAGTTCGATCGAGTCGAGTCTCCGCGGCGCGACGTCTGGCCCCGCTACTTCGCGCGCCGCAGCTTGCCCTTCGCCTTGTGCACCTCGGCGCGAATGCGCGCGAGCGCGGCGGAGTCGCCCTTGGCCTCCGCCGCCTCGCGCTCGCTCTGCAGGTCGCGCAGGCGCTGCTTCGTCTCGGAGCGCATCACGTCGACGTCTCCGCTCAGATCCAGCACCGCGATCTGTCGGCGCTTGCAGATCTCCGCGAGCAAGCGCTCGCGGTCCATCGACTCGGCGCCGTGCATGCCCGGCGTCGTCTTCGCGGCGTGGCGAAGCTGCGCCACGTTCATCAGCCGCAGCGCCTTGTAGTCGAGCGGCGCCGCCTCTTCCTTCTTCTCTTCCGCCACGTTCGTTCGCGCGCCTCGCGTTGCTAGAGCATTTCCTCGGCGAGCAGCTTCAGCGCTTCGGGCTGGCCCGTGCCGATCTGCATCGTGTGCACATGGCCCTTCTTGCCCGCTTCCTTCCACGCCTGCAGGCGATCCTTGATGCGCGCCTTCGAGCCCACGAGCGCGACGGCGTCGATCATCTCGTCGGGCACGGCGGCGATCGCCTCCGCGCGCTTCCCCGCGAGGTAGAGATCTTGGATCTTCACCGCGGCCTCTTCGAAGCCGAGCCGCTTCGCGTGGTCGTTGTAGAAGTTCTTGCCGCGCGCACCCATGCCGCCCACGTAGAGCGCGGTGCCAGGCTTTACGGAGTCGCGCGCCTTCTGCAGGTCGTCGTTGATCACGACGCTCACGCCCGGCACGACATCGAAGTTCGCGAGCGACTTGCCGCCGCCCGCCGCCTTGAAGCCTTCCTCGAGCGCGGGCAGCTGCACCGACGCGAACTTCTCCGGGATCACCATCATCGGGAACACGCCGTCCGCGCACTCGGCCGCCATCTTGAGACCCGCCGGCCCGATCGACGCGGTGTAGATCTTCAGATTCGGGTTGCCGTGCAGAATGCTCTTCAGCGGCTTGCCGAGGCCCGAAGTGTTAGGGCCGGTCGCCGGGATGTTGTACTCGCTGCCGTGGAACTCGAGCGGCTTCTCGCGCGCGAGGATCTGGCGCACGATCGCGATCGTCTCGCGCGAACGCGTGAGCGGCTTGCCGTAGGGCACGCCGTGCCAGCCCTCGACCACCTGCGGGCCCGATGGGCCGAGGCCGAGGATGAAGCGCCCGCCCGAGAGATTGTCGAGCGTCATCGCGGTCATCGCCGTCATCGCCGGCGTGCGCGCGGGAATCTGCATGATCGCGGTGCCGACCTTCAGCTTGGTCGTGTTCGCGAGGATCCAGGTGGCAGTTGTTACGGCGTCGTTGCCGTAGGCCTCGGCGGTCCAGGCCGAGTCGAAGCCGAGCGATTCGGCGAGCTTGATGAAGTCGAGGTTGAGCTTCGCCTCGGGGCCGAACGCGGCGGCGGTGAGTCCGAGCTTCACGGGGATCTCCTTCGTTTGCGGGAAGCGCGGAGTATGGCACGGGAAAGAACGCGAGAACGACGGTCACCGCGGCTTGTGCTGCGCGGGAGCAAACGCAGGAGCTTCGCTGAACTGGGACGCGATCGGTGCGATCGGGGAGTGGGTCGGAGCGCTCGCGGTCGTCGTGACGCTCGCGTAGTCGAGCAGTACTTCTTGGAGGAGCTCATCTCGTTCTACGACTCCTGGGATCGCATCCAGAGCGGCGACATCAACGCGAAGCTCCGGCCGATCAACCGATTGGGCGCCTCCGTACCGGAGTTCAAGGAAGCGATGGACCGCCCTGTCGCCAAGCCGGCGAGATCGCCCGGCGCGGGATCACCGCGACTCGCGCGTCACCGCCTCGACGGCGCGCCTGAACGAAGCGGGATCGATCGCGGGGAAGCGAAAGAGGAGCGGCTCGATCTCCTCGAAGCGGCGCAACAACTCACTCGGCACGATCAGCTCGCGCGCGATCATCTCCGCGACGTCCGCCCGGTCTTGTGTATGTCCGCGCTCGAGCTTCGCGAGCGCCTGGGCGTACGGGTCGTAGTGGTGGAAGTCGAGCTTGCCCTCGCGCGCGACCCAGGGGCTGCGATCGCGCCAGCCCGGCAGCTCGGGAATGAACTGGTCGGGCGCCGCCAGCTCGAGGTTCACGTCGAGCCGCTCCTTCAGCTCGGCGATCGCCCGCAACAACCGATCCGACTCGGGCTCGAGCTTGAGGTCGATGTCGACGGTGCTCTGCCGCCAGCCGACGAGCACGGCCGTCGAGCCGCCGACCAAGTAGGCGCGCCCTTCGCGGTCCGCCTCGCGGCCGAGCGCGCGCATGAACTCGCGCACGCGCGCGGCGTCTACTGGGCGGCGCACGCGAGCGCTCGCTCGAAGCTCACGAGGCGGCGGATCAGCGCGTTGTACTGCGAGTGCGCGCCGTCTCCCGCGGTCTCGGCGATCAGATCGTAGAGCGCGTGCTCGGGCGCCGCGTGGGAGTGCGCAGGCACCTCGACTCCCAGCTCGCGAAGCCGCGGCTCGCCGATCGCGACGAGCAGCGCTTGCGCAGAGCGGACGCCGCACGCAAGGTCGGCGATCCCGCGCTCGATCAGGTCGCCGCCGGGGAAGGACGCGTACTCCATCGCGGGCAGCGTAACGCGGCCCCGTTGCGACGACGCAGCACCCGCGACTTGCGCGAGTCGACGGCGATTCGGGCGGAGTAGAGTGCGCATCGAGCGGCGGCACACGACGGACCTCGCTGCGCGCGGAGCTGCGATGAACTGCCCCCGCTGCCAGCACGCGAACCCCAACTCGGGAGAGGGCGAAAGCGCGGTAGTGAACCGAGCGAAGTGAGCCGCACACGATGCCCCACCTCCGCATGTACTCCGAGCTCGCGCACTGGTGGCCGCTGCTCTCGCCGCCCGCGCACTACGTCGAGGAAGCCGCGTACTTCCGCGCGCTGCTCCGGCGCCACCGCCCGCGGCCGCGCACGCTGCTCGAGCTCGGCTGCGGCGGCGGCAGCCTCGCGTCGAATCTGAAGCGCGACTTCGCGCTCACGCTCACGGACGTGTCGCCGCAGATGCTCGCGGTGTGTCGCGCGGAGAATCCCGAGTGCGAGGTGCTGGAGGGCGACATGCGCACGCTGCGCCTCGCGCGCGAGTTCGACGCGGTGCTCGTGCACGACGCGATCATGTACGCGACCACGGAGGCCGACCTGCGCGCCACGATCGCGACCGCCGCGCTGCACTGCCGCGCAGGCGGGCTCGTGCTGCTCGCGCCGGACTGCACGCGCGAGAGCTTCGGGCAGCACACCGCGGACGAGGACGCGGGCGCTTCGCACGCGGATGGCGGCACGGATCACGGCGGAGAGGACGCGCCTGACGGCCGCGGGCTTCGATACCTCGAGTGGTGCTGGGATTCGGATCCGAGCGACACGACTTATCAGGTCGCGTACGCGTTCACGCTGCGCGAGCGCGACGGCAGCGTGCGCACGGAGCTCGACGTGCAGACGCAGGGCCTCTTCTCCGAGGCGACCTGGCTCGCGCTGATGCGCGAGTGCGGGCTCGAGGCGCGCACCGTCTCGGACCCGTGGCGCGGCAAGATCTTCGCGGGGGTTCGTCGCGCCGCGACGTGAACTCGGGCCCCGGCTGGCCATCCGTGCCAGGCACGGATGGCCAACCCCCGCACGCTCGGCGCGTGGCCATCGGTGCCTGGCACCGATGGCCACCTCGGTGGTCAGGAGCGCGGGCGCGCTACCAACTGCGCACGTCATCACGGACGAAGGAGCACGCCATGGCCCTCTCGATCATCGACGTCGACGCTCACATCAGCGAGCCGCACGACCTCTGGACGCGCCGCGCGCCCGCATCGCTGAAGGATCGCGTGCCGCGCGTGGTGAAGAATGGCGACAAGCGCGCGTGGATCGTCGACGGCGACATCGAGCTGTCGCACGCGTCGCCGTCGAGCGTGATCCGCAAGGACGGCGCGAAGTCGCGCGGGCCGGAGTTCTTCGCCTGGCAGATCGAGGACGTGCACCAAGCGTCCTGGGACATGAAGGCGCGCGTCGGCGTCCTCGATCAGCTCGGGCTGTACGCGCAGATCCTCTACCCCAACGTCGCAGGCTTCGGCAGCCAGAACTTCATGAAGGTGAAGGACGACGCGCTGCGGCTCGCGTGTGCGCGCATCTACAACGAGGCGATGGCGGAGATTCAGGCGAGCTGCAGCGGCCGCATCTTCCCCATGGCGCTGATGCCGTGGTGGAACATCGCGCAGTGCGTCGAGGAGGTCGGGCGCGCGAAGTCACTCGGGATGAAAGGCATCGTGATGTGCAGCGATCCCGACTCGATCGGCCTGCCCGACCTCGGATCGCCGGAGTGGCTCCCGTTCTGGGAAGCGTGCGACGACGCCGAGCTGCCCGTGAACTTCCACATCGGCGCGAGCGAGACCTCGTTCAACATGTTCGGCCGCGCGTCGTGGCCGTCGATGGGGCAGCGGCGCCGCCTCGCGCTCGGCTCGTCGGCGCTGTTCATCGAGAACTCGCGGGTGATCTCGAATCTGCTCTACAGCGGCCTGTTTGATCGCTGCAAGAAGCTGAAGATCGTGTCCGTCGAGAGCGGGATCGGCTGGATCCCGTTCGTGCTCGAATCGCTCGACTACGAGTGGTCCGAAACGGGCTCGAACGGCGAGCAGGCGCTCGAGATGAAGCCGTCGGACTACTTCAAGCGCCACATCTACGGATGCTTCTGGTTCGAGAAGACCGCACCGACGAAGCTGATCGATCAAGTCGGCGAAGACAACGTGCTGTTCGAGACCGACTTCCCGCACCCGACGTGCCTGTATCCCGACGTGCAGCAGCACATCGCGGAGATCAGCGCGGGCTGGAGCGAGACGCGCAAGCGCAAGATCCTGCAGGACAACGCCGCGGCGCTGTACAAGATCGCGCTGCCGAGCTGACAAACTCCGCTAGCCCGCCGCGCGTCGTTCGTGCCAACTTCGCGCTCCCATGAGCAACGAACTCCCCCTCTCCGGCATGCGCGTGCTCGAGGTCGGCGGCGGCGTCGCGGCCGCGTTCGCAACCCGCTTCCTCGCGGGCTACGGCGCGGACGTGATTCGCAGCGAAGGCGCTGCGGGAGCCCTGACAGGTGACGAGGAAGCCGCGCTGCTCGCCGGCAAGCGGCGCATCGCGGTCAGCGACGCGCAGCTGCGCGCGCTCGCGCTCGAGGCGGACGCGGTCGTTGAAGACGGGCGGCCTGGCGCGCTCGCGGCGCGCGGCCTCGATCCGCACGCCCTGCGCGCCGCGAAGCCCGCGCTCGTGATCACCTCGCTCACCGCGTTCGGGCAGCACGGGCCGTATGCCGAGTACGAGGCGACGAATCTCGTCGCGCACGCGGCGGGCGGCATCCACTCGCTCACGGGGATCAAGACGCGCCCGCCGCTGCAGAGCGGCGCCAACCAGGCGTGGAAGCTGCTCGGCCTGAACGGCTTCGGCGCCACGCTCACGGCTCATTACGGTGCGCTGCTGCAAGGCGAGGGCGACTGGCTCGACCTCAGCGCGCAGGAGTGCGCCGCCGGCATGCTCGAGCTGTACGGCCCGCGCAGCGGCGTCGACGGCGTGCCCTCGCCGCGACTCGGCAATCGCACCAACGCGATCTGGGGCCTCTATCCCGCGAAGGACGGCTACGCGGGCGTGTGCGCGCTCCACCGCCAAGTGCCGGCGCTCTATGCGCTGATCGGCGACCCCGAGCTGCAGCAGCCGAAGTACATGGACCCGATGGAGCGCATCAAGGACGACAAGGACCTCGGCGACAAGGTGCGCGACTGGTTCGCGCCGCACACGAAGGCGGAGCTCGTCGAGCTCGGCGCGAAGCACAAAGTGCCGATCGGCGCCGTGATGACGCCGCTCGACTTGTTGGGGAACGCCTCGCTGAACGAGCGCGCGTTCTTCGACGAAGTCGACACGCCTGCGGGACGCGCGCGCGTGCCGGGCCGCATGTTCCTCGGCATCGACTGGCGCGCGGGCAAGCTCTCCGCGCCCGCCGCCGACACCGATGCGGTGCTCCGAGATTGGCTGGGAGGCGCGCGATGAAGCGGCTTCCGCTCGAGGGCGTACGCATCGCCGATCTCACGATGATGTGGGCGGGCCCGTACGCAACCCGCGTGCTCGCGGAGATGGGCGCGGAGGTGGTGAAGATCGAGTCGCCGCGCGCGTGGGACAACGTGCGCACGCTGCTGCCGATCGATCACCCGACGCCGTGGAACGCGAGCTGGTACTTCAACGACTACGCGCGCGACAAGAAGTCGCTGACGCTCGACCTCGCGCAGCCGCGGGGCCGCGAGCTGTTCCTGCGCTTCATCGCGAAGTGCGACGTCGTGATCGAGAACTACCGCGCCGAGGTGATGGACAAGCTCGGCGTCGGCTACGAGGTGCTGCGCGCCGCGAAGCCCGACATCGTGCTCGTGTCGATGGCGGGCTTCGGGAAGACAGGCCCCGAGCGCGACCTCGTCGGCTTCGGCCCGATCGTCGAGATGATGGCGGGCATGAGCTCGACGAGCGGCTACGGCGACGACGGCGTCCCGTACAAGACGGGCATCTCTTACGGCGATCCCGTCGGCGGCCTCGCGGCCGTGAGCGCCGTGGTGCTCGCGCTGATTCAGCGCAGGCGCACGAAGCGCGGCGCGTGGATCGACCTCGCGCAGCGCGAGACGATGTCGCAGATGCTGGGCGAGAAGTTCGCGGAGGCTTCGCTGCGCGGCGAGCAGCCGACTCATCATGGGAACCGCCACCCCGTGTGGGCGCCGCAGGGCGTCTATCCCGTCGCGGGCGACGACCAGTGGCTCGCGATCTCCGTGCGCGACGACGGCGAGTGGCGCGCGCTTGCGGGCGCGATCGGCGCGAGCGAGCTCGCGGGCCTCACGCTCGCGGAGCGCCGCGCGCGTCACGACGAGCTCGACGCGCGCATCAGCGCGTGGTCGCGCGGGGTGGACCCGCAGAGCGCGATGGAATCTCTGCAAGCGCAGCGAATCCCCGCCGCGCGCGTGCTCAACTCGCACGACATCCACTGGGATCCGCACCTGCTCGCGCGCGAGTCGTGGAGCTTCCTCCCGCATCCGCTGATGCAGCCGTGGCCGCAGCCGAAGTCCGCATGGCGGCTCGAAGAAGCGAAGCCCGAGCCGCGCCGCCACGCGCCGCTGTTCGGCGAGCACAACCGCGAGATCCTGTGCGGATTGTTAGGGGTGAGCGAAGCGGAGTTCGCGGAGCTGGAGGCAGCGCAGGTGATCGGGGATGCGCCGATTGGGGCGAAGGTGGGGTGAGAGGAGGTTCGCGGCGGGAGTCGCTAAGAACTGCAAATCGCCACGAGGGCGACAACACGCAGAGTGGTCGCCAAATGAAAAATCACCGACCGAAAGATCAGCGACTGATCTATGGGGATGTTGTTCCAATCTTCCGTTGGGCCGGGAGCAAGCGGAAAAACCTCGACACGCTCGCATCGTTCTGGAGCAACCGTTTCGATCGGTACCTCGAGCCCTTCGTCGGCTCCGCGTGCCTCTTCCTCCGAATCAAGCCCGGAGCTGCGATACTAGGAGACCTCAACCCGTGGCTAATTGAGACCTATCGAACGATTCGCCACCAGCCCTTGGAAGTCGCCGAGGCTCTCTACGAAATCCCGCGCGACTCCGCGACCTACTACCGCGTGCGCAAGACCCCGACGCGACAGGGTACGGCAGTCCACCGAGCCGCGCGGCTCGTATATCTGAATAGGAACTGTTTCAACGGAATTTTCCGCACGAATCTGAAGGGCGAGTTCAACGTCCCGTTCGGAACAAAGCAAGGTCAGTATCCGCGGCGTTGTGACTTTGAGAACGCGGCGAATCTGTTGAAGAGCGCGAAGTTCCCACGACGATTCTCGTAGACGCGGGAGGCAGCGTGCGCTGGATCGACCAGAGCACGGATTATCAGGTGCGCTCGGATCCCGAGCGCGTTCGCGCTGCGCTGAACGCGGCGCTCGCATGAGGAGCTGACTTGGCCAACGACGAGCCGCGCATCGCGGTGTTCGTGGATTTCGAGAACCTCGCGATCGGCGCGCGCGACATGCGCGGCCAGGAGACGTTTCGCATCGACGTCGTGCTGCGGCGCCTGCTGGAGCGCGGCCGCATCGTGTTCAAGCGCGCCTACTGCGACTGGACGCGCTACCGCGACGCGACGAAGGAGCTGCATCAGCAGGGCGTGGAGCTGATCGACGTGCCGCACACCGGCATGTCGGGCAAGAACAGCGCCGACATCCACATGGTGGTCGACGCGCTCGAGCTGTGTCACGCGAAGCAGCACATCGACGTGTTCGCGCTGCTCACGGGCGACAGCGACTTCTCGCCGCTCGTGGCGAAGCTGAAGGAGAACGACAAGCGCGTGCTCGGCGTCGGCGTGAAGGCGTCGTCGTCGAAGCTGCTGATTCAGAGCTGCGACGAGTTCATCTACTACGACGACCTGGTGCGCGCAAAGCCGCCGGTCGTCGCGAAGCCCGCGGCGAAGCCGCATGCACCCGCAGCCGCGGCGCCCGCACGCGACGCCAAGGAGGCGAAGGGCGACAAGAGCGACAAGAGTGACAAGGGCGAGGACAAGCGAGGCGAGGCGATGGAGTGGCTGGTCGAGACCGTGACCGCGCTCGCCGAGAACTACGAAGCGCCCTGGGGCTCGATGGTGAAGCAGACGCTGAAGCGCGTGCACCCCGGCTTCAACGAGAGTTATTACGGGTACCGCGACTTCGCCGAGCTGCTGGAGGACGCCGAGGACAAGGCCGTGGTCGAGCTCGACTGGGACGACAAGCGGGGCAACTACCAGGTGCGCCTCGCGAAAGCGAAGCGAGCGAGGGGCGCGAAGTAGGCGAGCGGAGACGACGCGGTAGCGAAGCGAGCGAGGGGGGCGAAGTAGCGTTCAGTTCGCGGCGGCGGGCTTCGCTCGCGGCGCGAGATTCTTCTCGAAGAACGCGATCAGCGCCTCGTACCAGCGGACGCGGTTCGCCTCGAGCACGAAGCCGTGAATCTCGTCGGGAAACTCGAGGTACTCGTACTGCTTGCCATCGCGTTTCAGCGCGTCCGCCATGCGCTGCGACTGACGTACGTGCACGCGCTGGTCGTCGACACCGTGCCCCAGCAATACGGGCGCACGAATGCGTGCGACGTTGCGTAGCGGCGATGCGGCTCGGAGCCGCTCTTTGTCTCCCCTCTCGCCGCCGACCATCGTCTCGTGCCAGTCGTAGCCCCACGAGTACCACTGATCGTCTTGAAGCAGGAACTCGATGTCAGTCACCGAGGCGTAAGCGGCTCCCGCTCGGTAGAGCTCGTGTGTCTTTGCGAGGCCAGCGAGCGTCGCGTAGCCGCCGAAGCTGCCGCCGTAGATGCCCACGCGATCCGCGTCGGCGAAGCCCTGCGCGACGGCCCACTTCACGCCGTCCGTGATGTCGTCTTGGATCTTCTGCCCCCACTCGCGGTAGCCCGCTTCGAGGTGAGGGGTGCCAAGGCCCGAGGACCCGCGGAAGTTCGGCTGCAGCACGGCGAAGCCGCGGCTGGCGAACAGCTGGACTTCAGCGTCCCACTGAATCAGATCGCGCGCCCACGGGCCGCCGTGAATCAGCATGACGAGCGGCAAGTCCTTCGCCTCGTGCCCGCGCGGAAGGGTGAGGTACGCGGGAATCGCGAGTCCGTCCCGCGCCTGATAAGTCACGCGCTTCGTCTCCGAGAGCTGCTCGCGGCGGATGTCCGGGCGCTCGTCGATGAGCGGAAACAGCTGCTTCAGCTTGCGGTCGTACGCGAAGTACGTCGGAGGCTGGGTGTCTGCGCTGACGTGGAGGATCTGGCGGTTGCCGTCCTTCGAATAGCTCCGCGGATAAATCTGAACTGCCTGCCCGAACTCCTGCTCAAACGCCCGATGGAGTGCGGCGCGCTCTCGCTCTGCAGCCTCGTCCAGGAAGTGAATCTGCGGCGAGTCCGTCGTGTAGCGAATTCCGAGCACCCGCCAGTCGCCTGCTGGCGAGCGGAAGAGACCGTCAACATCGACCTCGGGGTGCGCGTAGACGAGCTCACCGAGCTTCTTGGCGCGCAGGTCGTACTCGTAGATCGCCGTGCGACCGTCGAGGTCGCGATTGACGTAGATCTTGCCCGGGTCCTCGGCGCTGAAGCCGAGAAACTCCTCTTCGTGCGAGAAGGCTTCCTTCCGAATCGTCAGCTCGAAGTCCGCCTCCGGATCCACGCGCGTCCACAGCTCGTAGTACTTGTCCTCGCGGTACGCGATGCCCGCGCGGATGTCCCCAGCCTTGTCCGCCAACCACTCGCGCACCATCGACTTCGCACCTTGGTGCGGTCGCAACGCGCCGGTCTGAACGTTCATCTTCTGCACGCGCGGCCACTCGTCGCGATAGGGCGAGTCGAATTGAATCAGGAGATAGTCCGGATCGTCCGGCGTCCAGTGGACGATCTGGTCCTGATAGAACGGCTGCAGCTTCATCTGCCCGAGATACGGCCAACGCTTGCCGAGCCACCCGAAGTTCTTGCCGTCTGCGTCGACGCCATAGAGGCGAGTCACCCGGCTGCGCATCCCGACTCCATTCGGATTGCGCGCATGCACGCTCATCAGCAGCCGCTTCGAGTTCGCCCACTCGAGCCAGTTCAGACGGATGTCCGGGTCGTCGAGCTTTGCGACCGCTTTCATGGCGCCGCCCGCAAGCGGTCTCGTGAAGATGAACTGGAGGTCGCCCTTGGACACGATCACCGCGACCGTCTGCCCGTCGTCGGAGAGCGCCGGGCTCGTCACGCTCGGGTTCGAGAAGAGCTGCCGCACCGTGAGTGCGGACGACGCCTCCTGCGCCTCGCCGGAGACCGCGAGCGCGATCAACGCGCCGAGTGCTGGGGCCAACCGCGCGCCATACCGGGAACGACCTGCGAGCAACACCTGGAGCCTCCTTCGGCCCCAATAACTTCTCACACCCGCACTCGCGGAGGCGCGCATTCCTTCGCGAGCGCGCTCAGTTTGCGCGACTTCGCTCGGCTTCGCCTCGTTGCGCGCTCAGCTCTTCCCGATTCGCGGGAATGCCGGCTTGCGGCCCTCCAGGAAGCTGTTCACGCCCTCGCCGAAGTCCTTGCGCTTGAAGCTGTCGGCCATGCGCGCGTTCGCCTCGTTCATCGCGACATCGAGGGGCTGCTGCAGCGCGCGGTAGACCTGCTGCTTCATGTTCATGATCGAGGCGGGCGAGGACCACGTCGCGAGATCCTCGACGTACGCCTTCGCCTCGCGCAGCAGCTCGGCGCCCGGCACGACGCGGTTCACGAGGCCCATCGCGAGCGCCTCCTTCGCGTCGATCTTGCGCGGGCTCCACATCATGTCGAGCGCGCGGGACGGGCCGAGCAAGCGCGGCAGGATCCACGACGCGCCGTGCTCGGCGATCAGGCCGCGCTGCGCGAAGGCGGTGCGGAACACCGCGGTCTCCGAAGCGAAGCGCAAGTCGCAGAGCGCCGCGATCGAGAGGCCGAGGCCTGCGACGGGGCCGTTCACGGCGGCGATGATCGGCTTGCGCACCTTCAGCAGGTACGCGTACGTCACCGAGAACTCGGCGCCCATCGCGGGATCGCCCGGCTCGATGTCGAGCTCGTTGTCGTTCGCGCCGAGCGTGCGCTCGCCGCGCGCGCCGGCCGCGAGCGCCTGCGCGTCCATGCCCGCGCTGAAGCCGCGGCCCGCGCCCGTCAGCACGATGCCGACCACGCGCGCGTCGTCCTCTGCGGCGCCGATCGCGTGGCGCAGCTCGCTCAGCATCTTGTGCGTGAGCGCATTGAGGCGGTCGGGGCGGCTCAGCTGGATGACTGCGGCGCTGCCATCGATGTCGTACTGGATCTGCTCGTACACGCTTCTCTCCTTGCGGCTCGATTGTTAAGGGCGGCCGCCGTAGTTCTTGCCGAGCGACTCCACGACCGCGTGGAACTCGTTCACCGTGTCGCGCAGGATGTCGGCGACGGGGCGCACCGACTCGATGCGGCCGGCGACTTGGCCCGAGAGCGCGACGCCGGCGTCGACCTTTCCGCCGAAGTAGACGTCGCGAACGCCCGCGCCCATCTCTTCCATCGCGGTGCTCGGATCCTTCTCGAGCCGCTCGGTGCGCGTGGTGCGCAGCGCGCGCAGGGCGGGGCGGCCCGGCGGCTTGATCATCACCGTGCCGGTTTCGGCCGCAGCGACGATCGATTGCTTCCAGCCGTCGTGAATCGGTGATTCGAGCGCCGACACCATGCGCGTGCCCATCTGCACGCCCTCGGCGCCGAGCGCGAACGCCGCGGCCATCGTCGCGCCGTCGCAGATGCCGCCCGCCGCGATGATCGGCACGTCAAGCTTCGAGCGAATCAGCGGCAGCAGCACCATCGTCGCCACTTCCTGGTGGCTCTTGAAGCCGCCGCCTTCGCCGCCTTCCACCACGAGCCCGTCGACGCCCGCGTCGACCGCCTTCTGCGCGGCCCTGAGGCTCGGCACGACGTGGAAGACGGTCAGGCCCGCGGCCTTCAGCGCCTTCGTGTACTTGGTCGGGTCGCCCGCAGAAGTTGTTACGAACTTCACGCCCTGCGCGACGACGAAGTCGACGATGCCGGGGTCGCGCACGAAGGCCTGCGCGATGTTCACGCCGAACGGCTTCGTCGTGAGCTCGCGCATCTTCACGATCTCGCCGCGAATCTCGTCGAGCGCGCCGGAAGACGTCTCGATGATGCCGAGGCCGCCCGCGTTCGAGACGGCGGACGCGAGCTGCGCCCGCGCGATCCAGCCCATGGGGGCTTGGATGATCGGGAGCGACACTCCGAGTAGTCGGGTGATGCGGTTATCAAGCACGGTGTCGCTCCCTCGGATTGCGCGCGCGGCGCGCGCAATCCGCATCCAAGCTTTCCTTGTTGACTTCGCTCGCCTTCGGCTCGCTGCGCGCTTCGCTTGCCGCCTCGGCCGACCTACTTGGCAGGCGAGCTCGACATCGAGCACGTGCGGTCGAGTTCTCGAACGCGTGGCCGGGAAGAGTGCTTCAGCCGCGCGGAGATTGTCAGGGCTACCGCCGTGACGAAGAGGTGCAGGCAGGTTGCTAGCGCGGGTCGGGGTCGCGCGTCTCGCGCTGCTATTCGGTTTCGATTTCGAGCGTGCGCCGCTCGCGCAGCTCGCGCTCGCGGGCGTCGCGCGGCGACTCGGGCACGGCGGGCGCGAGCGGTTCGGTGCTGGGTGCGCCCTCGTACACGGTGATCTGGCGCCGCACGCGCAGCGGCTCGCGGCCGTCGACGTGCGCGACGACCTCGATCGCATTGGTGCCTGGGGCGACGGGCACGTCTGCGCGGAACGAGCCGTCGGGGCGCATGCGGAAGCCGCTCGCCTTCGCGCCGGTCGTCGCGTTGCGGATCTCGACGCGATCGAGGCCCGTGAGCCGCACGCTCCGTAACAACGAGACGACGTCGGCAGGGTGCTCGACCGGCACGAAGCGCCCGCCCGTCCGCGCCGCGATCTCGCGATACATCTCGAGCTTCGCGAGCGCCTGCGGTCCGAGCGCGAAGGTGTGCACCGGTACGCCGTAGCGCGCCAAGTCGTCGGCCGCCTCGAGCGCCTCCTTCTCGCCCTTCTCTCGCGACGGAACGGTCGGTTGCCCGTCCGACAACAGCAGCACCGCGCGATGTCGCGCGCGCTCCGGGTCGCGCGCGTCGTTCAGCGCGCGGAACGCGACGCGCAGCGCGTCGGCGATGCTCGTGCCGTTGTCGTGAAAGCCGGCGGCGTAAACGTCGAGCTGGCGGGCCACGCTGCGCGGGTGACCCAGCGCGGAGTCGACCCACGCGAAGCCGGCGAACGACACGAGGCCGACGCGCATCGTGTCGGGATCGAGCTGCGCCATCAGGCGACGTGCCGCCGCGACCTCGGCGGACACGACGGAGTCGCCGATCTCGGCAGCCGCGACGAAAGACAGCGAGCCCACCTCCTGGTTGACGTAGCGGTCGCGCGTGCGATTGCGCGCGGCGCGGCCGTTGCCGTCGATGTCGCGCCCGGTCGCGACGAGCGTGCTCTCGGATTCGTCGAGCGCGATCACGACATCGTGGAACGCGGCCTCCCAGCGCCCGCCGCGCCCGCTGATCTCCACGCTCGCCAGGCCGCGCACCGCCGGCGGCGCGCTCACTTCGAGATGCGCCGTGAGATGCCGCGTCGCGATCGGGCCGCCGGAATCGCCGCGCGCGCGGCGCAGCAGCGTCTCCAGCTCCTCGGCGCTCGTGCCGCGCAGGTCTTCGTGCGCGCGTGAGAGCACGCGGGCGAGCTGCGCGCGCGCGGAGCTCCCGTCGTTCGCTTCGAGCGCGAGCTTCGCGAGCGCAACGTCGAGGCCGCCGAGCGCGGGCATGCGCGCCTGCGCATCGCCGAGCAGCGTCTCGGCTTCGACCCGCTCGCCGCGCAGGCGCGCGAGCTCGGCACGCCCGAGCTGCGTCGTGACCGCGTGGCGCTCGATCGCGGCGCTGTCCCCTAACAAGCGCTCCGCTTCGGCGAGTTGCCCCTCGCTCGCGGGGTCGTCGCGCGTCGCGAGAGCGAGCCGCGCGAGAGCGAGCGCGCGCAGCGCCGCAGCATCGCTCTGGGCGAGCGCCTCCGTCTCGGCGATCCCCGCCTCGACGCGCTCGCGGTCGTCGCCGCGCAGCGCTCGCAGCTGGACGAGCTGCGCCGCCGCGCTCGGATGACGCAGCGCCGCGCTGCGCAGCCAACGCTCCGCGGGCGTCCACGCGAACTTGCCGAGCGACAGCGCGAGCTCGCCGAGCAGCGCGTCGCGATCGGCGGGTGCGAGCGCAGCCGGCGCGCCGATCTCGCCGACGCCGAGCTGCGCGAGCGGAATCTTGCGCCGCGGCAGCTCGCCGAAGCTGAGAAAGCGCAGCAGCTCCGCTTCGAGCGCGTCGGGCGCTGCGCCGAACGCGTCGGCGCACGCGGCCTCGGGCGCCGCACCGCTGCGCACGAGATCGAGGTAGCGAGCGAGCTGCGCGTCGCGATCCGCAAAGCCCAGCTGTTCGCCCTCCAACAAGTAGTGGAGCAGCGCCCAGCTCTCGGCGGCGAGGCCTTCGCGCGCGTGCTGCGACCAGCGCAGCGTCTCCTTCGCGGTGAGCACGCGCTTCAGCGGGTGCAGCGTCGCGAGCGAGAACCACTCGAGCCGCGCGCGCGGTGGGCGCCCGAGCTCGAGCGCTCCCGCTTCGGCGCGCGCCGTCGAGACGAGCTCGGCGGCGCCTTCTTCGAGCCAGAGCGGGCGTCCGTCATCGGGATCGCTCGCGGCCAGCAGATGCACGAGCGCATGCTGTGCTGCGGTGAGCGCCTGCTCGGGCAGCGAAGCATCGAGCACGAGGTAGGCGCGCTCGGGGGTCACCTGCAGGAACGCGCTCGCGCCGGAGAGCGGCCGCAGGAACGCATAGCCCTCCGTGGGCGCGAGCTCGATCGCCGTAACAGCTGGGAGTCTTTCGCCGCGCGCGCCGGTCAGGCCGCTCGCCGCGGCGAGCGCGCGCTCGAGCTGAAGCGCGAGAGCCTGGGCACGTGCGCCGCCGCCGCTGCTCACCGCCTCGATGTGCGCGCCGCGTGCGGCGGAGAACGCGGCGGGCGGCGCGGAGGGCGCAGTCTCGGCCCGCGCAAGCCCCGCGAGCGCGACCACGGCGAGAGCGAGGCGTGCGGACTTCACGGCGGCGGCGGGTCGTAGCGCACGGCGATTTCGCGCGTGAAGCCGAGCGAGCCGCGCATCTCGAAGTCGAGCGCGAGTCGGTTCTCACCGGGCGCGACTTCGACTTCGCTCGCGAACACGCCCGCCGCTGCGGGAATGATGCGCTCCTCGCCCGTCGTCAGATTTCGCACGACTACGTGGCGCAGCGGCGAGCTCACGAGCGAGGCGAGCTTTACGCGCGCATCGGGACCATTCGCGTCGAAGGCCTCGCCGCCGGTGACCTCCGCCGCGATTCGCGCCGCATCCACTCGCTTGAACACAGTGGGCGATGCGAAGTCGACTGCGTGCACTACCACGCCGTACTGCTTGAGGAACTCGGCGGCGGAGCGAGCATGCCTTCTCGCCGTGACCTCGTCGGGCGTTTCTGCTTCGCCGTCCGAGAGCACGATGATGGTCGCCAACCGCCTTACCTCGTCCCCTCTGCGCGTCGCGAAGAGCGTCGCAGCGGCGCCCAGGGCCCCGCCGATCGATGTCCCCCTTTCGCACAGAACTCTCAGGGGCCGTGAATCGAACCCATTCACCGAGCGAACACGCTTTCCGTTGCGCGGATTGACGAGGAAGCAGTCACGCCGATTGGGGCGCGTCGGCGTCCAGCCAGCGAGCGCCGCCGCGGCATCGGCTGGCGCAGCGAAAGGCGAGAGCATCTCGGAGCGCAGCGCGAACGCGATGACCGCCACGCGCGACGCCTCGGCATCCATCAGACCGAGGAGCTCGCGCGCCGTACTCACTTCCGCGGCGAGCACATCGTCCCCAGGGTCGGATACGGACTTTGCGAAGGTCGAGCGGCCGACCTCGCCATCGCCGTCCACGTCGAGGCCACTCGGCCGGTTGGAGCTGCCAGAGCGGTCGATCAGCACGACGAAGTCGCGCTGAATCTGAAGGCTGCCGGCAAGCTGGGTAGGGGACTCACGCACGACGCGAGGCGAATCGAGGTTCACCTCCGCGGACACGCGCAGCGGCTCGCCGAGCGGCTCTGCGGGAGGCGGCGTTGGCGCAGCGCACGCGAGCGACGAGGTCACGACCGCTGCGCAGGTGAACACTCGCAGCATGCACGCCTCCAATTCGGCCCCGGCCGTCTTGTACCACCCGCGCCGCGACCGTGGCAGCTGCCGCGTGCGTGATCCTGCTCGCGTTGGCGCCTCCGGTGCGCGGGACCGACAAGTCCCCGGAACGCGTCGTTCTCGTCACGCGGCCCGCCCCAACCGTCTTGATCACTCGGGCGCGGGCGGCGGCGCGCTCACGTCCTTCGTCTCGATCGAGAGCGCGCGCCGCTGCTGCTCCCGCTCGGTGCGCTCCGCCTCGAGGCGCGCGCGCAATGCGATCGCCTCGGTACGCTCGCGCAGCTTTCGCAGCAACTCGGCGGCGCGAGCTTCGCGGGCGGCGTCGTCGCTCGACGCGGGCTCGTAGACGATCGTGCGCGTCGCGAGCAGCGGCGCGCGGCCGGCGACGCGCGCCTCGATCTCGATCTCGTTCGTGCCGGGCGCGAGCGGCACCAGCGCGTCGAAGCTGCCGTCCGGGAAGCTGCGCACCGCGCGGGCGGGCTCGCCGCTGCCCTTGTTACGGACGGAGACCGCGTCGAGGCCGGTGAGCCGCGCGCGCTCGAGGAACGAGATGTCGGCGAGGTCGGCGACCGCGAAGTACTCGCCGCCGGTGATGTCCGCGATCTCTCGCAGCGTGTCGCCCTCGTCCGAGGCGCGCTCGCCGACGGCGAAGGCGTGCACGCGAACGCCGAACTCGCCGAGGCGCGTCGCGATCTCGAGCGCCGCCTTCCGCGCTTCGAACGGATTCGGCGCCGTGGGATCCTGGCCGTCGGTCAGGAACAGGACGCTGCGCTGCGCGCGGTCGCCGGGCGGGCGGTTCTCGATCAGCTCCTCGAACGCGCGGCGCAGCGGCGCCTCGAAGCTCGTGCCGGTGGGGTCGAAGCGCACGCGGTGCCTCTGCAGCGCGCGAATCACCTCGTCGCGATCGCCGAGCGGCGCCGCGAGCTTCGCCTTCGCGGTGAAGAACACGAGGCCGATGCGGGTCGTGCGCCCATCGAGCTCGGCCGCGAGCCGTTCGGCGGCGGCGAGCTCGGCGCGCACGACCGCGTCGCCGCGATCGCTCGACGCGCGGCGCGGGTCGTCGCGCATCCATAACAACTGCTCCATCTTGCGCGCGCGACCGACGCGACCATCGCCGTCGACGTCGGCGCCCGAGGCTTCGAGCGTGGTGTTCGAGACGTCGAGCGCGAGCACGATGTCGTGCAGCGGCGCTTCCCAGAGGCCCGCCTTGCCGCGCAGCTCGAACCACGCCAGATCGCTGCGCGCCTCGGCGCCGGCGGCCGGCGTCGTCACGTCGAGACGCGCAGCGAGGTGGCGCATCTCGGCGGAGACGTCCGGCGAAAAGCCCGCGTCGCGCGCGAGCCGTGCGAGCTCGTCGAAGTCGGCCGCGCGCAAGTCGTGAGAGCTCGCGAGCACACGCGCGAGCGAAGCGCGCGCCTGCGCAGAATCGCCGAGTGACTGGTGCGCCCGCGCGAGCTCGCTGTCGACCGCGTTCGCGAGCGGCGCCGCGGCACGCGCGCCCTCGAGATCCCGCAGCGCGGCGGCGAGCTCGCCGCGCGCGAGCGCGACCTGCGCGCGGCCGAAGCGCGCGCCGGGATGCTCGGGATCGAGCTCGGCCGCGCGCGCGAAGCTCGCTTCGGCGTTCGCGATCCGCTCGCGTTGCACTTCTTCGCTCGCGTTCTGCGCGGTCAGCGCGAGCCACGCATGGCCAATTCGCCACGCCGCATCGGCGTCGCGGCTCGCGTGAGACGCCGCCGCGAGCAGCGCCGTCTCCGCGCTGGCATCGCCGCGCAGCGCCGCGAGCGAAGCGAGGCCCGCGTGGGCGAGAGGATGCTCGGGCTCGCGCGCGAGCACCGCTGCGAGCCAGCGCTGCGCGCGCTTCCAGCGCTGCGCGCCGATCGAGAGCGCGAGATCGCCGAGCAGCGCGTCGCGCTCGCTGTCGCGGAGCGGCGCGAACGCGAGCGCGGGCGACTCGCGGGCTGCGAACGGCACGCGCACGCGCGGCAGCTCCGGCAGCGCGAGGTATGCGAGCAGCTCGCGCTCGAGCGCGTCGATGTCGCGGCCGAACGCCGCGAGGCACGCGGCATCGACGGCCTCGCCCGCTGCGACGCGCCGCGCGTAGTCCGCGAGTGCACCGTCTGGCGCGCCGCCGCCGACGCGCAGGAAGTGTGCGAGCGCCCACGACTGCGCGTAGAAGCCCGCCAGCGGCCCGCGCTTCCAGTGCATCACGTCGTTCGCGGCGAGCACTCGCGCGAGCGGCAGCGGCGCCGCGCTGGCAATCTCGAGGCGAAGCTGGAGAGGCGTCCCGATCTCGACTTCGTCGCCGAGCACGCGCGCCGTCGAGAGCAAGTCCGCCATGCCTTCGCGAATCCACGGCGGCAGCGGCGTGTCCACGTTCGCGGACTGCAGCCAGTGCACGAGCTCGTGGCGCGCGACCTCGAGGCCCACGTCTCGCTCGCTCGCATCGATCGCGAGGAAGCTGCGGTGCGGGCTCGACACGAACAGCCCGGAGAGCTCGCGGCGCGGGCGCGCCGCCGCGAAGTTGCGCGTGTGCGGGAACAGCACGACGAGCGTTCGCCCGCTCGGCCGGTCCTCGAGCTGCGTGAACGCGAG
Source organism: Deltaproteobacteria bacterium (assembly GCA_016875395.1). Taxonomy (NCBI): domain Bacteria; kingdom Pseudomonadati; phylum Myxococcota; class Myxococcia; species Deltaproteobacteria bacterium. The sequence goes on from VGRF01000029.1 coordinate 51,581, forward strand.
CGCGACCTCGCGGAAGCGCTCGAGCTCTGCAGCGATCTCGCGCGTGCGCTCCTCGCCGAGGCCGCTCGCGAGCTCGAAGTGCGGTGAGCGCGCCAGACGCCACTCGCCGCGCGGACGCATCGGCACCGTGCCGCACGCGAGCGAGAGCAGCGCCGCCGTGAGCGCCGTGGCGATGACACGCCGCGTGCATCGTGTTCGCAAGCGTCGCCTCCGCGCTCGCCCCGATCCGTTCTACCACGGCTCGCGGCCCTCGAAGTGAGCGGACTACCGTCATCCCCTCACCTGAGCACGAAGCGAGCCCGCATGTCGATTCCGCCCCGTACGCCCGTTCTCGTCGGCATCGCGCAAGTCGAGCAGCGCGAGCGCGATCCGCTGAGCGCGAAGGAACCTCTCGCGCTGATGGTGGAGGCGACGAAGCTCGCCGCGGAGGACGCGGGCTCGCGCGAGCTGCTGACGCGCGCGGACGCCGTTCGCGTCGTGCGCGGCATGTGGCCGTACGCGGACCCCGCCCGCGTCGTCGCACAGCGCATCGGCGCCGCGAGCGCGAAGTCCGGGATCACTCCCTACGGCGGCAACTTCGTGCAGACCGCGCTCAACCAGACGGCGCTCGACATTCAGTCGGGTGCCGTCGACATCGCGATCCTCACCGGCGCCGAGTGCGGGCAGACGCAGGCGCGCGCGCGCAAGCAGAACGTGAAGCTCGCGTGGAGCGAAGCGCCCGGGAAGCCCGACGTGCAGATCGGCCACGACGCGCCGATGTCGCACGAGGCCGAGCGCAAGGCCGGCGTGAAGCAGCCCGTGCAGATGTATCCCGTGTTCGAGAACGCGCTGCGCTACGCGCGCGGCGAGGCGCTGCCGCGCCACATCGAGCGCGTGTCGAAGCTGTGGGCGGGCTTCAGCGCGGTGGCCGCGAAGAATCCGCACGCGTGGATCCGCGACGCGAAGAGCGCGGAAGAGATCCGCACGCCGAGCCCTGACAACCGCATGATCAGCTTCCCGTACCCGAAGCTGATGAACAGCAACAACAACGTGGACCAGGGCGCCGCGCTGATTCTCACGAGCGTGGAGACCGCGCAGCGCCTCGGCATCGCGCGCGCGAAGTGGGTGTTCCCGTGGGCCGGGGCCGACGCGCACGACTACTACATGGTCAGCGAGCGCGAGAACCTGTTCACCTCGCCGGCGATCCGTTTCGCCGCGCGCAAGGCGCTCGAGCTCGCGGGCGTGGGCGTCAGCGACCTCGCGCACGTCGACATCTACTCGTGCTTCCCCGTCGCGGTGCAGGTCGCCGCGCGCGAGATCGGCCTCGACGAAGGACGACCCCTAACAGTCACCGGCGGCCTCACGTTCGGCGGCGGCCCGCTCAACAACTACGTGATGCACGGCGTCGCGCGCATGGCCGAAGTGCTGCGCGCCGACGCGGGCAAGCTGGGGATGTGCACCGCGAACGGCGGCTTCCTCACCAAGCACTCGATGGTCGTGTACTCGACCGAGCCGCCGGCGCGCGAGTTCCGCCACGCCGACGTGCAGGCGCAAGTCGACGCGACGCCGCGCCGCGACGTGCTGCTCGACTACGCCGGCGACGCCACGCTCGAGAGCTACACGGTCGACTTCGCGGGCGACTCACCCGCGATCGGCCACGCCGCGGTCCTAACACCTGACGGGAAGCGCGCGTGGGCGAACACGCAGGACAAAGACGTCGCGCTCGCCATGACGCGCGAAGAGTTCTGCGGGAAGCGCGTGCGGGTGAAGGACGGGGCGTTCGAGGTGGCGGGGTAGGAGCCTTACTTCGCGACTTGGATCAGCTGCTTCCCGAGATTCTTCCCCGTGAACAGCCGCATCAGCGCCTCCGGCGCGCGTTCGATGCCCACCACGATGTCCTCCTGGTGCACGAGCTCCCCGGCGTCGACCCAGCGCTTCAGCTCCTCCCGCGCGGCCCCGAACTTCGCCGCGTAGTCGATCACGATGAAGCCCTCCATGCGCCCGCGCTGAATCACGAGATTCATGAGGTTGCGCGGACCCGGCGGCGGCTCCACCTCGTTGTACGCCGAGATGCCGCCGCACAGCACCACGCGCGCCTTCATCCGAATCTGCGCGAGCACCGCGTCGAGGATGTCGCCGCCGACGTTGTCGAAGTACACGTCGACACCCTGCGGCGCGAGCTGCGCGAGCCGCACGCCCACGTTCTCGCGCTTGTAGTCGATGGCGGCGTCGAAGCGCGCCTCCTTCGTGAGCCACGCGCACTTATCAGGGCCGCCGGCGATGCCGATCACCTTGCAGCCCTTGAGGCGCGCGATCTGTCCCGCGATCGATCCGGTCGCGCCCGCGGCGCCGGAGACGACGACCGTCTCGCCCGCCTTCGGCTGACCGAGATCGAGCAGGCCGAAGTACGCGGTGAGTCCAGTTACGCCGAGCACGCCCATCAGCAGCTTCGGATCGAGGCCAGCGGGCACCTTGCCCGAACCGAACAAGCCGCCGGGCTTCGTGACCGAGTACTGCTGCCAGCCCGCCATGCCCTCGACGACGTCGCCCGGCGCAAGCAGCGGCGAGCGCGACTCGAGCACGCGCCCCACCGAGCCCGCGCGCATCACCTCGCCGATCTGCACCGGCGGCATGTAGCTCGGGCGATCCTCCATCCAGCCGCGCTGCGTCGGATCGCACGAGAGGTAGAGCGTCTCGACCAGCACCTCGCCCTCGCCGAGCGCGGGCACCGGCGCTTCCTGAAACTTCCAGTTCGCCTCGCTGATCATCCCGTGCGGGCGCTTGGCGAGAACCCACTGCTTGTTCGTGCGTGACATGGCTCTGCTCCTCGGTGGTTGCGGCGGCCTGCCGCTCAGTCGATCTCGGGCGGCGGGCTGAGCGCCGCCGCGTAGGCGGAGAAGAATGCTTCAGCGGGGCGCGGGTCGGCGACGGGCGTGCCCGCATGGTCCGTCACGACAGCGGCGCTGATCGTCGCTTCGTCCCTTGCGCCGACCGTGACGGTGAGGCGCAGCGGATGCGCGTCGAGGCGCGAGGCGGAGATGGTGCCGGCCTCGCTGTTCGCGGCTTCGAGCGCGAAGCCGAGGTCTTGCAGCGCGGAGATCGCGAGGCGGCGCGCCACTTCGAGGCTCGGCGCGGCGAAATCGCGAGTGACCGGGAGCGGCGCATTGGCGGCTCGTCCGCGCGAGAGCGTCGCGAACGGCGACTCGGCGTGCGCGTGGGTCGCGAGCAAAGCTGTTAGGGCGAGCGCGCCCGCGGTTCGTCGACCGGTCATTTCGGCCCGGCCTGAATGTTCGCCAGGGCGAGCTCGCGCTCGACTTCGGCGAAGAAGCCGGCGTACTCGCCGGGCTCGCGCACGGCTTCGCGGCGCAGCTCGCGGCCGCGCGCGTTGTAGGCGAGGCGCTGGAAGGTGACGCGCAGCTGCGTCTGCAGGCCGAACTCGCCGGCGGGGCGCGTCGCGAGCGAGGCGCGCAAGCGCGAGCGCGCGCGGCCGGCGTGGGTGTCCTTCGCGCCCACGATCACGCCGAGCGCGTAGTCCTGCGCCTCGGCCGAGAAGCCGTGCGCGGTGAGTACGGCGACGCACGCGGCGAGCACGGCGGACTCGTCGTCGGTCTCGTAGAGGCGCGTGTGCCGCGCGCGCTCCTCGGGCGAGATCGGCGCGAGCGCGAGCGCTTCGGGCGGAGGCGGGGCGGCGGCGCAGCCGAGGCCGAGCGCAGTGATGAGGGCGGGCAGGAGCGAACGCAGGAGCAATGCGGCCTCGGGGAAGGGGCGACCACGATAACGGGCGCGAGGGCGACGACCTCGTCCGGCTCGAGCGGCAGATTGCAGGGCGGCTGGGCCGTCGTCAGCTTGCGTGCGGCGGCTCGAGTCGCCTCTGGTGTCTCGTCTCGGGGGTGCGGAAGTGCGGCGAGTCTTCTTCAGTGCAGCAGTGCTCCTGTTCGCGTCCGCTTTGCTCGCCTCGCCGGGCGGCGTGACCCGCGAGCAGTTCCTCGAGCAGAACGGGATCGATCCCGCAGAGCCCGCGTTCGTGCGGATCGTTCGATCCGAGCTTCCGGGGAACTGCGACGGCAAGGCAGTCGCCGATTTCGTCGCGGAGAGCACGCCGCTGTGGTTGTCGGTGCAGCAAGGTGATCTGGAGCGAGGATCGACGGATGGTCACACGGTCGTGAGGTTGGCGATCGCGAACGGCCAACCGACCGAGAGCACGGTCGCCTGGGACTCGATCGGATCCCCCTCGCTGATGGAGCGGCTCGAAGCCGACTTCTCGCGCATTCGATTCGCGCGGACCTGCGTTGGCGCTGCGGAAATCGAGCTTCGATTTCATCTCCCGAGCGAACCCGCGCGAGCGTCGCTCTAGGGGCGGCGCAGCGCAGCGCGTTCGGTTCAGCGCGCGCCCTCGCGCGGCGGCCTCACGAGCAGCATGGCGATGGCGCCGACGAGCATCACGCCTGCGAGCCCCGTGAACACGGGCACGAAGCTGCCCGCGACGTCGGCGGCGCGACCCACGAGCGGCGGCGCCGCCAACAACAAGGGCAAGCCGAGCACGCCGTGCAGGCCCATCGCGCGCCCGAGCACGCGCGGACCGAAGCACGCTGCCTGCAGCACCGGCCCCGAGACGCCGAAGCCGCCGCCCGCGAAGCCCGCGGGCAGCGCGATCGCGAGGAAGCCCGCGAGGCTCTGCGAGTGCGCGACGCCGATCCAGCCCACGCCCGAGAGCGCGAACACCACCGCGGCTACGACCTGCTTCGGGAAGCGCTCGTGCAGCCAGCCCGTCGCGATGCGGCCGCAGAACGCGCCCACCGACATCGCCGACGCGACCCAGCGTGCGTCGCTCGCCGGCACACCCACGTTCTCCATGTGCTTCACCACGAAGACGCCGCCGAGCGAGGCGGCCGTAGCGATCGCGAGCGACGCTCCCAGCACCCAGAAATTGCGGTCCCGCAGCAGCGCGCCCACCGCGCCTTCGGGCTCCGCGGGGGAAGCCGCCGCGCTGCCGAACGACTCGGGCGTCACGTTCTGGTCGGGTGCGTCGCCGTCCGGCAGCTGCCCCACGTCCTCGGGCCGCTTCACCGCGAACGCCGCGATCGCGGGGCCGAGCAGTACGAGCGCCGTGCACGCGAGGGTGAGCAGTGCGCCGCGCCAGCCGAGCCGCGCGATCAGCTCTTGCCCGACGAGCGGGATCGTGATGCCTGCGGCGCTCGTGCCGAGGCTCGTGAGCGCGAGCGCGCGGCTGCGCCTGCGCACGAACCAGCCCGCGACCATCACCTGCGGACCGATCTGTCCGTAGGCGCCGATGCCGATTGCGGCCAACACCGCGAACGCAGCGAGCGCGGGCACGCTCTCCGCTCGCGAGGCCGCGGCGAGCGAACCGGCGCCGAGCGCGAGGGCCCCTAACAACACCGGGCGCAGCGGGCCCAAGTCGAGCAGCAAGCCCACCAGTGGACCGGTGAGCGCGAGCGCGAGGATGAACAGCGCCATGCCCGTGCCGAGCGACTGCGCGTCGAGGCCGAACTCGGCGCCGAGCGGCGTGACCAGGAAACCGAAGGTCTCGAGCAGGCCGGGCCCGAGCCAGATCAGCGCCGCCCCGAGCGCGACGATCCGCCAGCCATCGAAGCGCGCGCGCGGTTGCATCGCACGCAACGTTAGTTGCACCGGCTGACTCGCTGCGAGTCGAGGCGTATGGTGCGCCCATCTTCAGGAGCAACAATGGCGACTTCTTTTGCGCTGATCGACGACGGGCAGACGCACACGCTGAGTGCGGCCGTGGCAGGTGAGCGCGTGCGCATCTCTGCGGCCGATGCGAAGCGCGCGCTCGGCTACGAGCTGAAGCCCGAGGGCCTGTGCAAAGGCGCCGCGTGCTTCCCCGTGCGCGATCGCACCGCGCTCGTGAGCGGCGACGCGCTCGACCTCGGCGAGCTCGCGCGCGTGACCGGTCGTCCCCTCGCGCTCGACGTCGCGGAGCGCGCGGGTGCGCTCGGCGTTGCGGTGGAGGATCAGCTCGCCGCGCTGCGCGGGCTCGAGGCGCCGGACTTCGCGCTCCCCGACTTCTCAGGGAGGGTGCACCGCCTCTCGGGCTATCGCGGCAAGAAGGTGCTGCTGATCGCCTACTCGAGCTGGTGAGGCTGCCGCGAGGACCTGCCCGTGTGGCAGTCGCTGTATGAAGAGTTGGGATCGCTCGGCTTCGTGCCGATCACCATCGCGCTCGACCGCAATGCGGACGAGCCGCGGCCGTTCGTGGAGAAGGCGAAGCCCACGCATCCGAGCCTGCTCGACACCGAGCACCGCGTGGCGGAGCTGTTCCACATCGTGAACGTGCCGACCATGATCTGGATCGACGAGCGCGGCGTGATCGTGCGCCCGCAGGACAACCAGTTCGGCACCGACACGTTCACGCAGTTCCACGGGAAATCGTCGGGGATCTATCTCGAGCTCGTGCGCAAGTGGGTGCGCGAAGGCAAGGGCGCGCTGGCGGCGGACGAGGTGCGCAAGCACCAGCAGACGCCGACGCCGGAGTGGCAGCTCGCGCGTGCAGAGCGCGCGCTCGCGTGGCACCTCCACAAGGCGGGGCGCAGCGAGGCGGCGGAGCGCCACTTCGTGCGCGCCGGCCAGCTCGCGCCCAAGGACTGGACGATTCGCCGCGGCTCGATGCCGATCCGCGGGCTGAACCCGTTCGGCCCGGACTTCTTCGAGCTGGCGAAGCAGGGCGGCGCGGAGTTCCCGATGGACGAAGTGTCGAAGACGCGCGTCGCGCCGCGGGCCACGCTTTGAGGCGAGCGCGCGCACCGGGTTTGCAGCTCGTGCGCGCGTTCGCATTGCTGAGCGCACTCGCGTTCGCCGCACACGCAGAGGACGCGACAGCGCCCGAGGCCGAGGCGCTGCGCGCGATGGACGCGTTCATGGCCGCGTTCAACGCGCGCGACGTCGAGGCTTGGATCGCGACGCTGAACTTTCCCCACGTGCGCATCGCGAGCGGGCAGGTCGCGGTGTTCCGCGACGCCGCGGAGTTCCGTAACAACTTCGAGTTCGCGCGCTTCGCCGAGCAGACGGGCTGGAGCCGCAGCGAGTGGACCGAGCGGCGCGTGATCCAGGCCGGGCCCGACAAGGTGCACGTGGCGGTCGTGTTCACGCGCTTTCGCGAGGACGGCTCGGTGCTCGCGAGGTACGAGTCGCTCTACGTCGTGACGCAGCAGGGCGGACACTGGGGTGTGCAGGCGCGCTCCAGCTATGCGCCCTGACGGGCCAGCGCGGCGCCGGGAGGCGAGAGAGATGGGGCTTCGCCGAATCGCAGGTCTGGTCGCAGCGCTGGCATGTGCGGTCGCCTCGGCGAACGAGGCGATGGCGCAGACGACGATGTCGCCGGCGGGCGCCGCTGCGATGCGCGTGCTCGACGAACAGCTGTCGGCCTACAACGCGAGCGACAAGCAGGCGTTCTTGATCACGCTCCACTTCCCGCACGTGCGCATCGCAGGGAACAACGTGCGGGTCTATCCGAATGCGCAGTCCTATCTGCCCGAGCTCTCGATGAAGCAGATCGGCTGGGACTACGCGCGCTGGACCGATCGCAAGATCGTGCGGGACAGCGCGACCAAAGTGCACGTCGCCGCGACCTTCACGCGCTTCCTCGCGAACGGCCGCGCAGTCGACAGCTTCGAGGGCCTCTACATCATCGCGCTGAAGGGCGGACGCTGGGGCGTGTTGGCGAGGTCGAGTTATGCACCTTGACGAGTGAGTTCGTCGCTCTCGAGGCGCGCGCTTGTTCTGGCGTTGGTTTGGTGCGTCAGGCATCGAGCGCGGGCGCTCGTTGAGGAGGGGCGTAACGGGATGCCCGAGATGAGGTGCGCGCGGAGAGGCTCGTTCGCCTAAGAGCCTATCCGAAAACCGCCCAGGGTGTTAATGATTGACAAGCCGTGACCCTCCGACTGGCGACCGGGGGTGAAGTGTCTGCACGAGGGAAGGCTCACCGGGGCTGGCGGATTCCCGACGAGCTGTG
>VGRF01000030.1 GCA_016875395.1 Deltaproteobacteria bacterium
CGTGGATGAACCGATTCCGCCGGCTCCTCGTCCGCTGGGAGAAGCGCGAGCAGAACTACGAGGCAATGCTCCATCTCGCCTGTGCCTGGATCACGATGAAACTGGCTGGGGTTTTCGGATAGGCTCTAAGTAAAGCTGCGTTCTTCTTTACTTACTTGCGGAACGTCCCTGGTTTCTCGTGCCCGATTTCTTGTTCCGCTCCAGCCTTCGTGGGCCGCCGACTACGCGCGCCCCAGGATCAATGCGCCGGTAGGCACGCCCACGCCGCTCGTGACGAGCACGTGATTCGCGCGCGCAGGCTGATTCACGCTCTGGCCGCGCACGAGCCGCGCGCCTTCGGCGATGCCGTTCACGCCGTGGATGTAGGCCTCGCTCAGCAGGCCGCCGTGCGTGTTGTTGGGGAGGCGCCCGCCGACTTCGAGCGCGCCGCCGCGGATGAAGTCCTTCGCCTCGCCCTTCTTGCAGAAGCCGAACGATTCGAGCTGGATCAACACCTCGGGCGTGAAGGCGTCGTAGAGCACGGTCGCGTCGATGTCCTGCGGGCCGAGCTTCGACATCGCGTAGACCTGCTTCGCCGCGAGCTCCATCTCCGGCAGCGCGGCCATGTCCGGGCGGTAGAAGCTCGTCATCTGCTCCTGGCCCGCGGCGCTCGCCTGCGCCACGCCGCGGATCATCGCCGGCGGCTGCTTCAGGTCGCGCGCGCGCTCCGGCGTCGTGATCAGCAGCGCACAGCCGCCGTCGGTCTCCTGGCAGCAGTCGTAGAGGCGCAGCGGCTCGGTCACCCAGCGCGAGGCGAAGTACTGCTCCCTCGTCAGTGGCTGCTGATAGAACGCGGCGTTCGGATTCGTGACCGCGTGCTTGCGCGTCGCGATCGCGATCGTGGCGAGGTCGTCGCACGTCGCGCCGTACTCGTGCATGTAGCGCTGCGCGCACAGCGCCACCCACGACGCGGGCGTGAGCATTCCGAACGGCATGTACCAGGACCAATGGATCAGGTCGCTCGTGATGATGTTTCCGCTGACGCCCTGCCCCATGCGCTGGCCCGAGCGGCCGTTCAGCGCGCGGTAGACGACGACGTACTTCGCGGCGCCCGTCGCGACGGCCATCGCGGCCTGGTGCACGAGGCCTACGCACGCGCCGCCGCCGTAGGCGATGCGGCTGAACAGCGTCAGCTCGCCGATGCCGACCGTGCGAGCGACCTCGACCTCGTCGCTCGAGTCCATCAGGAACGTGACGAGCCCGTCGACGTCACTCGGTTTCAGCCCCGCGTCGTCGATCGCGTTGCGAACCGCCTGCGAGGCGAGGCTCAGCTCGGAGACGCCCGAGTTCTTCGTGTACTTCGTCTGCCCGATGCCTGCGATGGCGGCCTCGTCGTTCAGCGTGATGGGCATGCGAATTCCCTAATTGCTCGGCAGCTGCACGCGCACCTTGGCGGTGACATGGCTGCCCCAGGAGTTGTTGCCCGCGACCTCGACCTCGACGAGCTCCGGCGTCGCCGAGAGCACCTTGCCGCGCAGCTTCAGCGTGTCGCCCGGCATGCACGGGCCGCCGAGCTTCAGCCACACGCCCTTCACCACCGCGTTCGGCCCCGTCCAGTCCGTCACGTAGCGACCCACGAGGCCCTTCGTGGTGAGGATGTTCATGAACATGTTCGGCATGCCCTGCGCCTGCGCGGCCGCGGGGTCGTGATGCACGGGCGTGTAGTCGCGCGACGCGAGCGCGCCTCCCATGACGAGTGTCGCGGTCACCGCGATGTCGAGCGGCGGCAGCGCGTCGCCCGCCTTCACGTCTGCGAGGCGCAGCGTGGGCTTCATGCTGAAACCTCGAGGCCGCGCGACGCGATGTCGGCGCCGAGCGCGGCGAGCTGGGCCGAGGCGCCGCCGAGCGCGAGCTCGAGGCCCTTCGACCACAGGAAGTAGCGGTGGATCGGGTAGTCCATGTCGGAGCCGATGCCGCCGTGGAGATGCAGCGCGGCGTTCACGATGCGCGCGCCGCCCTCGCACGCCCAGATCTTCGCGACGCGCGCTTCGCGCTCGGCGGGGAGCTCGTCCGCGAGCCGGCACACCGCGCGCCAAAGGGTCCAGCGCATCGCCTCGAGATCGATGAAGGCGTCGGCCTCGCGGTGCTGCACCGCCTGAAACGAGCCGATCGCGACGCCGAACTGCTTGCGCTCGCGGGTGTAGTCCGCGGTGATCGCGAGCGCGCGGTCGCACACGCCGACGTGCAGCGCGGCGAGCGCGACGAGCGCGCGCGCATGGACCCAGCGCAGGATCTCGCCGCCGCCGGCGGGCAGCCGCGCGTCCTCGCTCACGCGCAGGCCGCGAAGTGTCAGGGAGAACAGCGGCTCGCCACTCGATGTCGTACTCGCCTCCAGCGTGAGTCCCGAGGCGCCGCGCTCGACCACGAACACCGCGACGCCGTCGCCCGTGCTCGCGGGCACGAGGATCGCGTCCGCGCGCCGCGCGTGCGGAACGAAGCGCTTTGCGCCGTCGAGCACCCAGCCCGCGCCGTCTCGGCGCGCGCGTGTCGCGGGTGCGAGCGCGTCAGCGCTGCCCGCGTCGTCGAGCGCGGCGCTGAGGACCGCGTCGCCGCTCGCGATGCGTGGGAGCCACGCACGCTGCTGCTCGGCGCTGCCGAAGCGCGCGATCGGCAGCGCGCCGAGCGCGAGCGATGCGAACGCGGCGCTCGGCAGTGCCGCGCGGCCAAGCTCTTCGAACAGCACGCACAGCTCGCGCAGGCCCATGCCCATGCCGCCGTGCGCTTCGGGAATCGCGATCCCTGACAGATTCGCCTGCGCGAGCTGCCTCCACGCAGCTTCGTCGCTCCAATCCGCCGTGCGCTCCGCCGCGCGCAGCCGCTCCTGCGTCGCTTCGGCATCGAGGATTCCGCGCGCGAGCTCGCGGATCGAGAGCTGCTCTTCCGAGAAGGCGAAGTCCATGCTTGTCATTCCGCCGGCTTGAAGAGCGGCAGCTTGAAGCCGTCTTCGTCGCTGTGGATGAACGACTGCACCCGCATGCCGATGCGCACGCCCGTGGGGTCGCAGCCGACCAGGTTCGAGAGGATGCGCTCGCCTTCCTCGAGATCGACGAGCGCGGCGACGATCGGGAAGTCGTAGCCGGGGAACTGCGGGTAGTGGATCACCGTGAAGCTGTGCAGCGTGCCGCGGCCGCTCGCGGCGATGTGATCCCACGCGAGCGAGCCGCACGCGTCGCACATCGGGCGCGGCGGATGGCGCAGCTTCTTGCACTCGCAGCAGCGCTGGATCGGCAGCACGCCGTCCTTCGCGACCGTGGTCCACCACCACCCGTTGTCGTGGCCCATCGGCGGCTTGAGTCGCGACGGCTTCGCGGGCTGCGCACCCGTGCTCGCCGGCGCTGCAGCGCGCGGCGCGTCCTTCGGAATGAACTTCAGCACGCGGAACGTCTGCCAGCCGACCTCGGCGTCGTTCTGATCCGTGAAGCGCGTGCGCGTGGTGATGAAGTAGCCGACGCCCGCGCCGGTCGATTTCTCTTCGCTGATGTGCTCGATCACCGTTTCGGCGGTGACGGTGTCGCCGGGCACGAGGTAACGATGGAACGCCTGCTCGGTGTCGGTCCCCAACACCCCCGTGTAGCCCGCGTCGGTGAGAATCTTGTGCAGGCGGTGCTCTTCGTTCTGTGGCGTGTCGTAGCCCTTGTGCATCTCCCAGCCCTGCATCGTCCACGCGTCGAGCATCATCGGAGGCGCGACGATCCCGCCGAACGGGCTCTGCTTCGCCGCGCTGGGATCGAGGTACACCGCGTTCGCGTCGCCCATCGCGTCGCACCACTGGCGGATCATCGGCTCGTTCACGGCGTCGCGGCCGGTGAACTTCGGGCCGATGGGCTTGCCGACGAACGCGCGGATGCTCGCCTCGAGCTCCGCTTTTTGTTCCGCGTTGAGCGCCATCGCGCAAACCTCGACTTGTTACGGAATCATCGACGGGAGCGCGGCTGCCCGAGGCCGGCCTGCGCGATGATGTCGCGCTGCACTTCGTTCACGCCGCCGCCGAAGGTGTTCACCATCGCGAGGCGATAGGCGCCTTCCATGAGGCCGTCGGTGACCGAGCCCGGCTCCCCCGTGCGCGCGATGCCGAATTGCTCGGTTATCTCGAGCAGCTGCCGGTAGCACTCGATCACCATCTCGGTGCCGAACACCTTCACCGCCGACGCGTCGGCCATGCCCGGAGTGCCTTGGTCGATCAGCCACGCGCTGCGCCAGTTCAGCACCTTCAGCGCCTCGAGCTTGGCGTACACGCGAGCGAGGCTCGCCTGCGCCCACGGCACCTCGGCGACGCGCCCGCCGCCTGGCCGCTCCGTCCCGCGCGCCCACGCGACGACGTCCTCGTACACCTTCTCGAGCGAGGCCGGCATCGCCATCGTGATGCGCTCGAGGTTCAGCTGCCCAGTGATTAGGGTCCAGCCGCCGTCGACCGGCCCCACCGTGTTCGCGAGCGGCACGCGCACGTCCTGGAAGTACGTCACGTTCGTGCGCTCGCCGCCGATCGTGCGGATCGGCGTCACGCTGAAGCCCTTCGCCGTCGTGGGCACGAGGATGATCGAGATGCCCTTGTGCTTGGGCGCGGCCTCGTCCGTGCGCGCGGCGAGCCAGATGTAGTCCGACGCCTGAGCGTGCGTCGTGAACACCTTCTGCCCGTTGATCACCCACTCGTCGCCGTCGCGGACGGCGCGCGTCTGCAGCGACGCGAGGTCGGTGCCCGCGCTCGGCTCCGAGTAGCCGATGCCGAACAGCATCTCGCCCGCGCGAATGCGCCCGAGGAAGTGCGCCTTCTGCTCCTCGGTCCCGTACTTCATCAGCATCGGACCGACCGTGTTCACCGTGATCAGCGGCAGCGGCGCGCGAGCGCGCCAGGTCTCGTCCCAAAAGATGAACTGCTCGAGGTGGCTACGGCCTTGGCCGCCCCACTCGCGCGGCCAGCCGACGGTGAGCCAGCCGTCCCGCCCCATTCGTCCCATCGCCTCGCGGAACGCCGGGCCACCGAGCTCGTCCCACTCCGCGTCGAGGCGCGCGCGCAAATCCCCGTGCGCGAACAGCTCGCGGTAGTAGGCGCGAATCTGGGCGCGTAGGGCTTCCTGCTCGGGGGAGAGATCGATCCGCATTCGGAGCCTCGGGTTGCGGATTTGAAACGTGTTCTAGGTCCGCAGTATGGCCTGCGCGCTTGTGCTCTGTCCAGTGCGCAGGAGGCTCCCGACTCTCGTCGATGCGAGCGCTACTCGCGCGGCGAGAGGGCGAGCTCCACCGCTTCTTCGACGCGCTGCGTGACGGTGCCGATCGGATGCAGCCCGCTCGCCCAACCGACGAGCGACGCGAACCAAACGTTCTGCAGGACGAGCGCGATGCGCCGCTCGCGCTCGGTGCCGACCGCCTCGGAGAGCGGCGCCGCGACATCGGCCGCTTCGCCGCGCAGCGCGGCGACGACCATGCGCGTCATGCGCAGATGGAACGCGGCTTGCTGAGCGGTGCTGCTCGCGTCTGCGGTGGCGATCGCGCGCACGACCGCGCGCGCGAAGTTCGGGCGCCGCGTGAGGCCGCGCGTCGCGCGCGCGAACAGCTCGGCGACGCGCTCGTGCGCGTTGCGCGCGCGCGGCGGGCGCTCGGCCATCACCCGTAACAACTCCGCGGTGTCCTCGTTCACCGCGAACAGCAGCACGTCCTCTTTGCTGCGGAAGTACTTGTAGAGCGTGCCGAGCGCGACCCCGGACGCCTCGGCCACGTCGCGCAGCCGCACACCGTCGAAGCCGCCCGCCTCCGCGAGCTCGATCGCGGCGTCGACGATGCGCCGCACGCGCCCCAGCTGCGACAGCGCGAGCCGCGGCGCCGAGAAGTCATCGGCAACAGCGGGATCGCGCGCGTCCGAGGGCATCGAGGAATTAGAACAGGTTGCAGAAAGAGAGGGAAGGAGAAAGTGCGGGGTCGGGACGATCGGGCGAGGAGTTGGGGGCGGACGCGGTGTGCGGTGGCGGCCGAGTCGGGGACGTTCCGCAAGTAAGTAAAGGAACCCACGGCTTTACTTACTTGCGGAACGTCCCAGGTCGGTGGTCGCCGCGACTGCGGTCTCGCTGCTCGACCTCTCAGCCGCCTCGTGACAGCTCAGCCTCGACGATCTGGCCCACGGCCTGGCGGGAGATCCTGAGCCTTCGCGCGACATCGCTCACCCTCATCCCGAACACGAGGACGGCGCGAATCACGACTCTTCGCCGAGCAGCGACGACCGCCGGCAGGCGGCTCCCCGTCAGAAGCGCGGCGGGGTCAACAGATCGCGCCGCGCACACCTCCTTGACCAACACTTCGAACTCGAGGGCGCCGGTGACGACGCGCTCCAGCCGCGGCTTCACATCGAACTCGCGCCACTGCGATGGATCGCGCGCGGGCTCCGCGCGCTCGATCGCCGCGACAAGCGTCCGCGCGTCGCCGCCGAATACCGCAAGCGTCTTCCCTACCGATTCGAACGCGCGCGCCTCGCGCACACCAAGCACTGCACCGAGGCTGCACCAGCGCGAGGCGATGACTTCGTCGAGCGTCAAGCCAATCTCGATCTGGTTGCGGAACACGTACGCGATCGACGTCTTGCGATACGCGTCGTCGTGGATCAACTCCGAGAGAAAGCGGTTCTGGAAGAGGTGACCGTCGCGGTCGTGGCGCAAGTTGAAGCGCATCGCGTAGCCCGTAAGCACACGCGCCATCAGCTGCGAGAGGCCGCCGATGCCACTCTCGAGAATGAAGTGCGCGTGATTCGACATGAACGTCGACGCGAGGCAGTAGGCGCCGAGCGCAGGCACCCAGCGATCGAGGCGGCTGGCGAGGTCTTCTCGGTCGTGGTCGTCGCGGAAGATGTCGCATCCGTCGACGCCGCGAATCATGACGTGGTGCGTGACGCCGGGGGCGTCGAGACGGGGGCCGCGAGGCATGGGGCTCTCTCGCGGGACCTGCGGGGTGGAAGGCGGCAGCTTCGTCGTTGCGAGGAACGCGCGCAACGAGAACGCGCGTTCACGCGCGAGCCGGGCCGGGGGCGGTGGAGGTGGCCCGCCTCGGGGACGTTCCGCAAGAAAGTAAAGCTGGGACTTTCTTTACTTGCTTGCGGAACGTCCCCGGTCTTCCCGTCCCCGCGCTTCTCTACTTACCCCGCGCCGATCGCCCCCGTCCCCGCCCTCTACTTCACCCACTTCGCGATCACGCTCTTCGCCGCCAGCGTGAGCACGCTGCGCGGGAGCAGGCGCATCCCTGCGTTCGCGCGCGCCCAGTTGAACCAGCCGCTGATCACCGACGGCTGCTGGCCGAGCGCGACGATCGCGTCGTCCACGACCTCGGCGGCGCTCGCGCCTTCGTGCGGCAGCTCGTCCGCGGCGGCGGCGAAGCGCGTGTCCGTCGAGCCGGGCAGCAGTGACAGCACGTCAACGCTGGTGCCCTGCAGCTCGCCCCAGAGCGCCTCACCGAGGAAGTTGTCGAAGGCCTTGCTCGCGCTGTAGAGCGCGTGCAGCGGCAGCGGCTGCGATCCCGACACGCTGCCTGTGAAGATCAGCGCGCCGCGTTTGCGCGCGACGAGCTTCGGCAGCAGTGCTGCAGTGATCGCCACCGGCGCGGCGCAGTTCAGTCGCACGAGCGCCGCGAGCCGCGCGGGATCCTGCTCGTGGAAGCGGCCGACGTAGCCCACGCCCGCGTTGTTGATGACGATCGCCACGTCGAGGTCGCTCGTCGCGGCGAGTAGCGCCGAGACGCCGCCGTCGGTTGCGAGGTCGCACGCGACGCAGCGCACGCGCACACCGTTCTTCTCGCGCAGCTCGCTCGCGAGCGCCTCGAGCTTCTCCGCGCCGCGCGCCGCGAGCACGAGCGAGACGCCGTCGGCGGCGAGCCGCCGCGCGAACTCCTCGCCGATTCCGGACGACGCGCCCGTAACGACTGCCCAGTCTCCGTATCGATCGCGCAGCGAGCGCTGCGGCGGTTGGAAGAGCTCGCGCGCGCGCCAGAGCTCGCGCGTGATCAGCGCGAACACCACGGCCGCGACGAAGCCCGCCGCGATCGCGCCGCTCTTGTCGCGCGCATAGAGCAGCGGCCACACGGCCATCGAGAACGCGACCTGTGCGGCGTACAGCGCTGCCCACGGCCACATCCACGAGCGCATGCGCCAGAAGCCGAGCACGCCCGCGCCGTACACGAACCAATGCGGCGGCTCGAGCAGCTTCGCCCACACGCCGTCGAAGCGGATGCCGAACCAGACTTCCTCGTCGAAGCGGGTGGGCTTCATCATGAAGTCCCACGGCACGTAGATGAACGCCATGTACGCGCAGAAGAACATCAGTGCGTTCATCCACCACGGCCTGCGCCCGAGCTGGTGCCGGATCCAGGTGCGCATGTCTCAGCCCTTCGCCGCGATCCGCGAGAGTGCGGCGTCGAGCGACTTCCGTAACAACCCAGCGCAAGCGTCGAGCTCGTCGTCGCTCGCGTTGAGCGGCGGGCCGAGCACTACGACGTCCTGCGCTGGCGGACAGCCCCCTGGATAGAAGAAAGCGCCGTGCGCGAGGCCGGCGCCGACGACGGCGCTCGTGAGCTTCACTTCTGCCGGGAACGGCTCGCGCGTCGCGCGGTCGCGCACGAGCTCGATCGCGAGCAACAACCCGCGCCCGCGAATCTCCGCCACGTTCGGGTGATCGCCGAGCTCGGCGGCGAGCCCGTCGCGCTCCATGATCTCGAGCACCTTGTCGGCGATCGCGCACGACGCAGGATGCGCCGAGTACGTGTAGTACATGACCTCCATGCCCGCGGCGCCGATCGGCGCGGCGACTTCCTCCGTCGCGTACACGCCGCTCATCGGCGCGTAGCCCGCGGCGAGGCCCTTGCCCGCAATCATCAGGTCGGGCGTCACGCCGAAGTGGTCCACCGCGAACTTCGCGCCGGTACGCCCGAAGCCGCACATCACCTCGTCGGCGATCAGCAGCACGCCGCGGCGGCGGCAGATCTCGGCGACGCGCGGCAGGTAGCCGTCCGGCGGCACGAGGGCGCCTGCGGTCGAGCCGCCGATCGGCTCGAGGATCACTGCGGCGACGCTGTCTGCGCCCGCGCGCTCGATCACCTCCTCGACGCCATCGGCGCAGGCGAGGTTGCATGCACCCGCGGCGCGACACGACTCGCAGCGCAGCGCATAACAAGCGGGCGCCTTCGGCCAATCGTGCAGCCACGGCTCGAAGCCCCTGCGCCGCTTCGCGTGTCCGCCGACGTCGAGCGTGGAAAAGGTCGTACCGTGATAACTGAGCGCCCGGCCGATCACCTTGAAGCGCCCCGGCTCACCCTTCGCGACGAAGTGCTGGCGCGCGATGCGCAGCGCGAGGTCGACCGCCTCGGATCCGCCGCTCGCGAAGATGCACCGCGTGAGCCCCGCCGGCAGCCACGCGCGGCGCAGCCGCTCGACGAGCCGCGCGCGGTGCTCCGTAACAAATGGCGGTACGACGTAGCTCACCTCGCGCAGCGCACGCGCCGCGGCATCGATCACCTCGGGATGCCAGTGGCCGACGTTCGCGGCGATCGCGCCCGCCGCGGCGTCGAGAATGCGGCGCCCGTCGGCGGTGGTGAAGTAGGAGCCCTGCGCGCTCGCGACCTTCAGCGAGAGGCCGCCGAAGGGGAGGAACGCGTACTGCTGCGCTTGCTCGTGAGTCATGGCTTTGATTCTGCGCCCGCGCTGCCGATGGAGCCAGCACCATTCGGAGGCGGAGCGGTGCGTCGAGCGGGACAGCGCGTGCGCGCGGCGGCAGCTCTGCTCGCGTGGGTACTCGCGTGCGGCGGCGAGCCCGAGACGCCGGAGTCGCGCGTGCGCGCTGCGCTCGCCGCGCTCGAGAGCGCAGTCGAGGCCGGCGACGTCGGCGCTTTCTCCGAAGGCATCTCGCCGAGCTACCGCGACGAGCTCGGTCACGATGCGCAGGCGGTTCAGAGCTACCTCCGCTTTCACGTGCTGCGAAACCCGAACGGGCGCGAACTGGTGCTGCGCATCCGCGACGTTCAGCTCACCAGCGCTGCGAGCGCGAGCGTGATGCTGCACGCGGGGCTCGCCGGCGCCGGCGAGAGTCAGCTGCGCGCGAATGCCTACGCGCTCGACCTCGACCTCGCGCTCGAAGACGGCGAGTGGCGCGTGGTGTGGGCGCAGTGGAAGCCGGCGGCGCCAGCGGAGCTGCTCTGACCAGCGCGGTGCGGACAAAACGCTCCATGCAAACCCCCGCACGCGCAGCGCGTTTTCACAACTCCTTCACAGAGAGTGACCTGCGACACGCCGTGCGCTGTCTACCCTCGGCGAGTCTGACCCCGATCTCAGGGGTTGGACTTCGCCGAGGAGGATCCGCGTGCACTTCTGGGAGGAAGCCGAGTACCTGCCGATCCCTGAGTTGTCGCCTTACGTCACACACGATCGCTACGAGCGCCGGCCCTCGCGCAGCGTGAGTGCGAGCCAGCGCGTGGGGATGTGCTTGCGGAAGCGGATCGGCGGTGTGCGCTCCCAGAGCGCGGGCGCTGCGATCTCCTCCACTCGTGCAGGCTTCGTCGGGCCGTCGTTCAGCGTCACGCCGCGGCGCAGCTGCGCGAGCGCGCCCCGCCCGGGCTCGCCCTCCACCTGCACCCAGTAGGTCTTCGGCAGCTTGTGCTTCGGATCCGCGATGCGCGCCTGCAGCGCGCCGTCGTCCGTCAACAACAACAGCCCCTCGCTGTCGTAGTCGAGCCGGCCCGCGGCGTAGACCCCCGGCACGCGCACGAAGTCGGCGAGCGTCGCGCGGCCCGATTCGTCCGTGAACTGCGAGAGCACGCGATAGGGCTTGTTGAAGAGAATCAGCCGCGCCACGTGCGCCTCGGCTCCGCCGTGCGGCGCGCCTTCAGTGGACGCGCTTCAAGAAGTCGAGCAGCAGCGCGTTCGTCTGTTCGGGGCGCTCTTGCTGGATCCAGTGGCCGCAACCGTCGAGGATGTGCGAACCGAGCAGGCCCGGCAGCGTTTGCGGGAACGCCGCGATCGCGGGTGCGCTCATGATCGTGGGGCCGTCCTTCGCGCCGCCGATGAAGAGCGACGGCAGCGTGATCGGGCGGCCTGCGAAGCCCGCGAGATCTTCGAAGTCGCGGTCCATGTTGCGGTAGCGCGAGAGTGGGCCGAAGAAGCCCGAGTACTCGAACTCGCGCGTGTACGCGTCCAAGTCGGCGTCCGAGAGCCAGCGCGGCATCTTCTCGGGGTAGACGAACTTGTTACGGAGCTTCGTGCCGCGCTCGACGAGGCCGATGTTCGGGCCGTTCACGACGTCTCCCGACGCGCACCAGTAGAAGCCGAGCAGCCAGCTGCGCACGTCCTCTTCGATCTCTGCCTCGGCGCGGCCCGGGATCTGGAAGTAGTCGGCGTAGATCTCGTCGTTGCCCGACATCGCGCGCATGCGCTGCGTCGGAGTTGGCCCGTTGAACGGCGCAGGCGGGACGTAGGGAACCGAGAGCCCCGCGACGCCGCGAAACAAGTCCGGCCGCAAGAGCGCGCTGTTCCACACGATCGGCGCGCCCCAGTCGTGGCCGACGAGCGTGACCTTGTCCGCGCCGAGGTTCTGTGCGACGCCGACCACGTCCGCGACGTTCTTCAGCATGCGGTAGTCCTCGACGCGCGTCGGCTTCGAAGAGCGCCCGTAGCCGCGCACGTCGATCGCGACGGCGCGATAGCCCGCCGCCGCGAGCGCGGGCAGCTGATAGCGCCACGAGTACCAGCTCTCCGGGAAACCGTGTACGAGCACGACCGCAGGCCCGGTGCCGCACTCCGCGACGTGAATGCGCGAGCTGTTGTTGGTGGCGATAGAGCGGTGCGTGATCGCGGCCATGGTTCCCTCCGGGACGTGCAACGGGGACGTACGTGCAACTCAACGCGTTCACTTGCACGTACGTCCCCGTTGCGTCCCCGTTGCACGTGTTAGCCGAGCGTCGCCGGAATCGCGCTGAACCCGCGGAAGCGCGCGCGGCCGCCACGCGTCGGCGCGCCGGCGAGCGCGAACTTCGGGAAGCGCGCGAGGAAGCGGCCGATCGCGATGCGGCCTTCGAGGCGCGCGACGTTCATGCCGACGCATTGGTGCGGGCCCGTGCCGAACGCGAGGTGGCGGTTCGGCGTGCGCGTGAGGTCGAGCACGTCGGGGCGCTCGAAGCGCGCGGGGTCGCGGTTCGCGGCGCCGATGCAGAGCGTGAGCGAGGCGCCCGCCGCGAGCGCGACGCCTCCGATCTCGGCCGCGCGCGTGGTGCGCCGGTTGCCGAGCTGGTTCGAGCTCTCGAAGCGCAGGAACTCCTCGACCGCGCTCGCGAGCAGCGCCGGCTCTCCTAACAACCGCGCGCGCTCGCTGGGCCACTCGCACAGCAGCACGAGCGCGTTGCCGATCAGGTTCGTCGTCGTCTCGTGGCCGGCGTTCAGGATGAACACGCAGTTTTGGACGAGCTCGTGCTCCGTGAGCCGCGCGCCATCGGCCTCGCCTGCGATGAGGCGCGTGAGCACGTCGTGCGCGGGGTCGCCGGGATGTGCACGCCGCTCGGCGACGAGGCGCTCGAGGTACGCCGTGAACTCGCGCACTGCGGCGTTGCCGCGCGCGAGCTGATCGGCGCTCGGCGCCGGCTCGAGCGCGCCGAGGATCGCGAGCGACCACGCGCGCAGCGGGCCGCGCTCGTCGCGCGGCACCGCGAGCAGGTTGCCGATCACCTCCACCGGGATCGCCGCCGCGAAGTCCTCGATCAGGTCCGCGTGTCCGCCGCGCTCCATGTCGCCCAACAAGCGGTCCACGAGCGCCGTCACTTGCGGCTCTAACTCCGCGATCGCGCGCGGCGTGAGCGCTCCAGCGAGGATCTTGCGCACGCGCGTGTGCTGGGCGCCGTCGTTGAAGACGAGGCTCGCCGTGTGATGTGCGTAGAGCGGCGAGTCGGCGCCGAACTTTGGCGCGAACTCCGCACGCTTGTCGGAGCAGAACGTCGCGGCGTCGCGATAGACGGCGTCGAGATCCGCCCAGCGCGTGAGCAGCACGCTGCCCGACGCCATGCGATGCACCGGCGCGAACGTGCGCAGCGCGTGGTAGGTGGGAACCGGGTCGTCGAGGAAGCCCGGTGCGAGTGCCGTCAGGTCGAAGCGCGAAGCCACCTCGCGAGCTTGCGCGTCGGGCAGACGCCGCATCCCGTGCGAGTCGAGCTCCGTCACTCTGGGGCGGACTCCGCGCGCACCGCGCACGCGGGGCACGGCAGTCGCTCGGCGTCCCGCAGCGAGTAGCAGTGAAGCGCGGGCGCAGCTTGCTGCTCGAGCATGAAGGCGGCGCCGCTCAGGTACTCGGGAAGCGGGAGCTGCGTGCAGAAGCGATCGCGCACGATCGGATGCGCCTCGGCGACGACGAAGCTCGCGCGGAAAGATTCGCCGCGGGCGCGCTGCAGCACGAAGAAGTGGCGCCCGTCGGGCGAAGCGGGCGCGTTCTCTCCGATGAAGAAGTGATCGCCGAGCGCCGCCGCCACGACTCGGCTGCCGAGGCGCTCGCCCTGCAGCACCGCGACCTGCTCCAGCGTGACGCGCCAAAGCTCCGCGCCCTCGTCGCGGCAGCCCTCGCAGCGCTGAAGCAGCGCGCCCGTGCGCACGCGCGCCGTCGGGATCGCGGTCGCGAGGATGACTTGGTTGCCGGTCGTCGTGGGCGTTTGCGGCGCAGCGCACGCCGCGGCGATCAGGGCGACGAAGAGAGCGCTGCGCTGCATCGGCTCTCGCCTGCCGCTACCCGTTCAGCAGCTTGCACGCCTCGTTCATGAACTCGATCGTCGAGCGCTCGTCCTGCGCGATCGTGCGCAGCAGCGACTGCGTCTCGGGGTCGTGGCCGAGGCGCGCTGCGATCTCGTAGATCGGCGCGAGCGCATTCTCGGCGTCGCCGTTCGCCTTCACGAACTCGAGCACCTTCGCGGCGTCGCCCTTCGCGCGATCCCCTAATGACCGCAGCGCCTTCTCCTGCACGTCCTGCGGCACCTCGCGCCGGCACTCGCCGCCGAGCTGCTTGATGCGCTCGGCGAGCAGGCGCGCGTGCATGCCCTCGCGCTGCTGCACCACGCGCAGGCCGCCCTTCACGCACGCGACATCGCTCGCGTCGATCCACACGCCGGTCGAGATCTCGCCGAAGGCTTCGCCGGCGCGGAACGCATCGAGGAAGCGGATCGTCTACTCGCGGCTCGCGGGCGCGCCCGCGCGCGCGGCCATCGCGTCCACGCGCTTGCCCAGCGAGGAGACCTCGCGGCGCAGCGTGGCGAGGGTGTGCTCGATGCGGGCCAGGGCGTCGGCGTCGGACATGGCGGCTCCCATTCATAGACGTGCATGGAGATGGGTACGGGCTCGAGCGGACGACTCTATCACGCGCGCTTTCGTGACTTTCGTCACGGCTCGCGTGCGACGCGCAGCACACGATCTGCCGTCGCGTTGCCGATCGCGAATATCGTGCGGAGCGGCGAAGTCCGTAACGAACAGCGACGATCAGGGTTCTGCTCCACAGGCTGAGGAGAAAGCCGATGCCGATTCTCGAAAGCAAGAAGCTCCGCAGCGCAGCGCTCGCGGCCTGGGCCGCATGCGCCGTGCTGCTCGCCTCCCTCCCCGCGAGCGCCGACCACGGCCGCCGCTACCGCGGCCATCGCGGGCCGAAGGTCTCCGTGATCGTCGGGCTCCCGCCGTTCGTGATCGCCGCGGGCCGCCCTGCTTACGGTTACTACGACCCGTACGACCGCCCCTATCGCGGCGGCCGGCGCTACGAGCGCGGCTACGAAGATGGCTACGAGGATGGCTACGACGACCGCGCGCGCGAAGAGTGGCGCCGGCGCGAGCGCGCTCGGCACCACCATCACCACGACGACTGCGACGACGGTTGGTACTAGGCAGGGCGGCGCGCGTCCGTGCTCCTCGCGCCTACGCCATCGCGCGGGTGTAGGTCGCCATGTCGAAGTAGTCGCGCCAGATCTTGATCTTGCCGTTCTGCATCTCGAACACGCCGGTGCACGGGAGATCGACGCCCTTGGCGCCGGCTTTCGTCCTGTCGACGCGCTCGGCGATCACGACGTCGCCCGTGCATAACAAGTGCACGATCTCCCAGCGCGTCTCCGTCCAGGTCGAGACGAAGCCGCGAATCAGCTTCTCGACGTTCGCGCGCCCGCCGACCGGCGGGCCCGGCATGTTGTGGTAGACGCCGTCCTCGGTGAAGTAGGCGGCCAGCTCGCTCGGGTCGAGCCGTGACCAGGCGGCGATGAACTCGCGGATGATTTTCTCGTTCTGCTGCATCGTGTGCTCCTTCAGTGTGCGGCCACAAAGGCCGCGATCAGATCGGCGACGTCGCGGCGCGCCGTCGCCGGCGTCTCGAGGTAGTGGTCGCCCGTGACCAGCTCGAGGCGTTTGTCGGCGGCGGCGAGGCCGTCGTGAATCGCGCGCGCGTCGCTCGGGAATACGCCCGTGTCGCCGAGGCTCTGCACTACGAGCGAGGGTACGCGGATGCGCGCGAGGTGCTTTTCCCCGCGGCACTGCGAGAAGCGCAGGCTCCACATGGAGAGCCACGTGCGCAGCGTGTTGGTGAGGCCGATGCCGCGCGGCGAGAAGTTCGCGGCCTTGGGGTCGCCGGCATAACAAGTCCCGACTTCGCGCTCGCTCGGGTCGATCGCGCCGTCCAGCAGCCGCAGGTCCGCCCAGGTGCGCGTCATGGTGAAGGCGCGCTCGCGCAGGCCGTGCTTGCGCAGGCGTTCGAGCTCGGCGAGCACCCAATCCGTGATGCGCTCGTTCCGCGCGACCTGCGCCGCGCGATAGCGCGCCTGGAACTCGGCGCTGTAGGGCGGCCCGTTCGCGGGGTCGTACATGTTCAGCGCGGGATCGACCGCGCTCGGGTCGTTCTCGTCCGTCACCGAGGGGTCCATCCACGCGCTGAGCACCTCGGGCCGCCCCGCGTGCGCGCACAGCGAGACATAGAGATCAGCGGGCGTGAGCGAGAGCACCGCATCGGGCAACGTGAGGCCGGGCGTCGGCGTGATGTTGGGCTCGGTGGCCTGCGATTGATAGGCCCCCATCAGCGAGCCGCCGCCGGAGTTGCCGAGGATCACGACGCGCTCGGCGCCGGCTGCTCTGCGCAGCCACTCGACGCCCGCGCCGATGTCGACGAGCGCATGCTCGAGAATGAAGAACGCCTCGTTACCGCGGAAGCGCGTGTTCCAGCCGAGAAATCCGAAGCCGCGCTCGGCGATGAGCTCGCCGAGATAGTGCTCCGAGAAGTCGACGTTGTAGTGCGTGGCGATGAACGCCGTCTTCGGGCGCGCGCCGCGCGGCGTGAAGTAGAGACCCTGACACGGGTTGAAGCCGGCGCCGTTGCGCACGGAGGTCGCCGAGGCGAGCGAGACGAACTCGCGCTGGACTCGCGGGTTCATCGCGCGCTCACAGCGGGTGCCCGTTGGCCTTGACGCCCTGCGCGTTCACCGGCGACTCGACGCTCGGGCTGCCCGCCTTCAGCGTGGCGCAGAACTCGAGCATGATGCCGTCGGGATCGAAGAAGTAGAACGAGCGCAGCCACGTCTTGTCCGTCAGCGCGCTCGCGGTGCGCTCGTCCTCTCCCGTGACGACGTCGTCGTGGTTCACGACCGGCGAGCAGTCGACGCCCTTCGCGACGAGCCGCTCGCGATACGCGTCGATCTCCTCGGGCGGAACGTCGAAGGCGACGTGGTTCATCGAGCCGTGCGCGGAGGAGATGTCGCCGCGGCCCGTGAGGGCGCCCGCCGACGCGACGCCGGGCGCGTGCGCTTTCGCGCCGCGGAACCAGAAGAACGCGAGCTCGTTGCCGCCGCCCATGTCGAAGAAGAAGTGCTGACCGAAGCCGCGCTCGAGATCGAAACCCTTCTTCAGCTTCATGCCGAGCACGGTCGTATAGAACTCGACCGTGCGCCGCATGTCGCTGCACACGAGTGCGAGGTGGTGCAGGCCGCCGTAACGAATGGGTCGCTCGCTCATCGCGCGCCTCCTCCGCTGCGCGAAGGCTACGCCGGCGCGCGATAGAGTTCGCGTCTTCGATCGAGGAAAACGCCGATGCCTTACGCCACAGGCCGAGTCATCCACGACGCCGACGCCCACGTGATGGAGACGCCGGATTGGCTGATCCCGCACGCCGATCCCGAAATCCGCCCGCGCGTCCCGATGCTCTACCTCGCGACGACGAAGCCCGGCGAGGACCGCCTGATCGACAAGCTCGCGCGCGAGCACCGCGACCCCGCGTATCGCGCGCGCGACGCGGAAGAGATCATGCTGCGCAAGAACTGGGCGGCGACTGGCTCGTTCATCAAGGAGGACCGCCCCGCGGCGCTCGACCTGCTCGGCTTCAAGAGCCAGCTGATGTTCAACACGTTCCAGAACTCGTACCTCAGCAACCTCGAGCAGGCGGCAGACCTCGACTTCGCGTACGGCGTCGCGCGCGCGCACAACCGCGCGATGGCGAGCTTCTGCAGCGTCGACGCGCGCCTGCTCGCCACCGCCTACGTGCCGCTCGCGGATTTTGCGCGCGCCCGCGCGATGGCGGAGGAAGCGCTCGCGCTCGGCGCGAAGGCGCTGCTGATCGCGTCGCGCTGTCCGCGCGATCACTCGCCGAGCCACGTCGGGCTCGACCCGCTCTGGGCCGTCGCCCAGGAAGCGCGGGTCCCCATTCTCTTCCACGTGGGCGGCGGCGCGCCGCTGTGCTCGCCGAAGTATTTCGAGAACGGGCTTCCACGCGAGAAAGACTTCCACGGCGGCGAGGAGAACTTCCAGAGCATCGACCACATGGCGATTCCGTATCCGCCGATGCAGCAGCTCTCGACGCTCATCCTCGACGGCGTGTTCGAGCGCTTCCCGCGCCTGATGTGGGGTGTGATCGAGCAAGGCGCGCTGTGGCTGCCCGGCTGGATGCGCGCGATGGACGCCGCGATCGACGCCTACGGGCGCCACGAGAATCGCCTGAAGCGCCTCACGCTGAAACCGAGTGAGTACGTGCGGCGGCAGCTGCGCGTGACGCCGTATCCGACCGAGGACGTGGGCTGGATCGCGCGCGAGGCGGGCGAGGAGACGGTGCTGTTCAGCAGCGACTACCCGCACGTCGAGGGCGGGCGCAATCCGCTGCGCCGCTTCGCTTCGACGACGCAGGGCCTCAGCGAGGCCGCGCTCGACCGCTTCTACCGCAAGAACTTCGCGGAGCTGCTGGGGCCGCACACGCCGAGCGAGGCTTGATCGCAAGCGCAGCGCGCAGCGAGCCCGAAGGCGAGCGGAGTCGTCGAGGAAAGAGATCGTGCGCTTCTGTCTCCCGCCGGGCGCCTAAGTAGCCGCCGCTCGAGAGATCCGTAGAACTGCGTCTCTCCGTGGGCGAATCCCAGGACGATTCAGCTGCCACATTCGGGCGTCCGGGGCTCTCTGCCCCGGAGGCGTCGGTAAGGCAGAAGGGCGCAGCGCGGTGAACGAAGCAGCCATTCCCCTCGCACTCGCCACAGGGGTCCTCGCGCTATTCGGTCTCGCCGCCTGGCGGCGCGCCCGAGGCGAGATCCACGAGCGGACGAACCAGCTCCTTTCGGTGGTGAACCATTCGCTCGATGGACTCCTCGTCGTGGGTCAGCGGAACTCGATCGAGTTCGTGAACGCGGGGCTCCTCCGACTCAGCGGTTTCAGCGAGGCGGAGTTGATCGGGCAACCCCTCGAGGCTCTCGTTCCGATCGGCGCACGAGACCCCCACGTGTACAAGGTCTCCGAGTTCCTCGCGCGTCCACACGTACGCCGCATGGGAGAAGGAAACGACGTCGTTTTGCGGCGCAAAGACGGCTCCGAGGTTCCGGTTCAGATCTCCCTTACCCCCGCCCGCGTACGAAACACGACTCAGGTCGTGGCGATCGTCCGGGACATCTCGAAAGAGCGGGCTCTCGAGGAGAAACTGCGCCGGCTCGCTTATTACGACACGCTGACCGGTCTTCCGAATCGCGCTCACTTTCAGCGCAAGCTGCAGCGGAGCATCGAGTCGACTCGCAGCCGGGGCCTCGAGATCGCCGTCCTGTTCATCGACCTCGACGGGTTCAAGACGATCAACGACTCGCTGGGGCACGAAGCCGGCGACCTCGTGCTGTGCACGGCGGCGGATCGGATGACGGCGAGCCTGCGATTGAACGACGCGCTGTCACGAGCCGAGTTCGGCGACGCGACGGAATCGTGCGTTTCCCGTCTCGGAGGAGACGAGTTCATCGTCCTCTTGGGTGGTATCCGCCGCGCGCAGGACGTTGCGTCCGTCGCCGACCGCCTCGTGAAGCGGCTCGGGGAGCCGATCTTGATCGACGGTCGGGAGGTGCGCATCGGCGCGAGCGTCGGAATTGCGCTGTACCCCAACGACGCCACCGACGCCGAGACGCTCCTCGTACGCGCCGACGAAGCGATGTATCAGGCGAAGGCGACCACCAGCGGGCTGCGATACCGGTTCGTCTGCGCCGAGGCGGACGATGGCAAGGCGACGGTCGATCGGCGCACGACGCGAGAAGGCGATCACAGGGAAGACTCTCAGGGTTCCACCGGCCGCTCGAGAACGCGCGAGCGGGTGAGATTGCTGGCGCCGAAGCGCTGACGTGCGGCGCACCGGAGTGCCTGAGTAGCTCGCTCCGGGGCACGACCCTCTCCAGGCCGGTCTAGCCCCCTCCTTCGAATCCCGCGCCGCGGATTCTGTGGTGGCACGTGTACTCGCGATACCGTCGCACCTCGTGTCCCCCCTCATCTCGAAGCTCACGCCCGCACTTCTCTCCCTAACAATTCTCGCCTGCGGCGAAGGCCCCGCCGGACCGCCCCAGTTCCCTCCGGTGCCCGTGCAGGTGATCGAGGCCGAGGCGCGCGTACTGCCGCGCACCGTGACGGCGGTGGGCTCGCTCGAGAGCCCGGAGATGACGACGGTGGCGAGCGAGATCGCGGGCACGGTGGAGGCGCTCACTGTGCCCGAGGGCAAAGAGATCGCCCCCGGCGTCGTGCTCGCGCGACTCGACGCGAAGACCGCGGCGGCGGCGCTCTCGGTGGCGCGGGCGCGGCTGAAGAACGCCGAGGATCGGCTCGCGCGGCTCGAGCCGCTGCGCGCGCAAGGTGTGGCCTCGCAGCAAGCCTACGACGACGCAAAGTCCGAGGCGGATGGCGCGATGGGTGCCTACACGGAGGCCGCGACGCGGCTCGCGAAACACACGATCCGCGCGCCGTTCGCGGGCACGGTCGGGCTCAAGCAGGCGAACGTGGGGCAGTACGTGCAGGCCGGCGCGCCGATCGTGGAGATCACCCCCGCGCACGCGCTCGAGCTTCACTTCGCGGTGCCGCAGCGCCACGTGTCCGAGCTCGCGGTAGGGCAGCGCGTCGAGGGCGTCGTCGGGCGCTGCGAGCTGCGCTTCGAGGGAGTTGTTACGGCGGTCGACCCGCGCGTCGACCCGCGCACGCGCATGGTCGGCCTACGCGCGGGCGTCACGAAGGCGCAGGGCGAGCTCGTGCCCGGCATGGCGGTGCGCGTGCGCCTCGTCGTCGCGGAGCTCGCGGGCGCGATCGTGCTGCCGCAGGAGGCGATCGTGCGGCAAGGCTCGAAGCACATCGTCTACGTGCTGAACGCGAAGAACGAGGCCGAGCAGCGCGAGGTCACGCTCGGCGAGTTCTTCCTCGATGGCGTGCACGTGGCGGCGGGCGTCGCCGCGGGCGACACGGTCGTGGTCGCGGGCCAGCAGAAGCTGCGCCCGGGAGCACCGGCGGCGCCAGGTCCGTGGGCGCCGGTCGTGAATCACAACGTCGAGATCGGGCGCTACGGCCCCGCGGACTGCGAGACACCGTGAGCGCGCTGATGGCGCGGCGATGTGCCCGCACGTCCCCGGTGCGCGCTCTCGTGCACGTGCGTCCCAGGTGCACGTCGTGAGGCTCTCCGACGTCAGCATCGAGCGGCCCGTCTTCGCGACGGTAATGAGCCTCCTGATCCTCGTCGCCGGCGCTGCCGCGTTCTTCTCGCTCCCGATCCGCGAGCTGCCCGACGTCGACAGCCCCGTCATCTCGATCACGACGCTCTACGTCGGCGCGAGCCCGGAGACGGTCGAAGCGAGCGTGACCGAGCCGCTCGAAGAGGTGCTCAACGGCATCGAGGGCATCCGCAACATCGACTCGCTCTCGGCGTTCGGGGTGTCCTCGATCAACGTGCACTTCACCGCCGACAAAGACGTCGACATCGCCGCGACCGACGTCTCGAACGCGATCCAGCGCGGCCTCGGCGATCTCCCGCAAGAAGCGGAGCGCCCGATCGTGCGCAAGTCGGGCGCGAACATGATGCCGATCATGTTCCTGAATGTGTTAGGCGAGAAGCAGTCGGCGGTGGATCGCACCGACGTCGCCGACCGGCTCGTGCAGACGCCGATGCAGCTCCTTCCCGGCGTCTCGCAGGCGATCCTCAGCGGCGAGCGCCGCTACGCGATGCGCATCTGGCTCGATCCCGCGCGCATGGCTGCGCTGCGCGTCGACCCGAGCGATGTCCGCCGCGCGCTGCAGGAGAGCAACCTGCAGCTGCCGGCCGGCGAGGTCGAGGCGGCGACGCGCAAGTTCATCATCAACGCCGATGCCAGGCTCGTGGAGCCGCGCGACTTCGAGGCGATCGTGATTCGCGAGGAGGGCGGCAACCCCGTCCGCATCCGCGACGTCGGCTGGGTCGAGCTCGGCAGCGAGAACTACCAGATGGTCACGCGCCACACCGCGCGCGACACGGTGGGCGTCGGCATCGTGCGCCACTCCAAGGCGAACGAGCTCGAAGTCTCGGCAGCGGTGCGCGCGAAGATCGAAGAGATCAGGCCGACGCTGCCCGAAGGCTTCGTGACCGAAGTCGCCGCCGACTGGACGACCTACGTGCGCGACTCGCTGCGCGAGGTCTCCTTCACGCTCTTCATCTCGTTCTGTGTCGTCGTGCTCGTGAACTTGATCTTCTTGCAGTCGAAGACGGCGACCTTCGTCGCGAGCGTCGCGATCCCGATCTCGCTGATCGGCACGTTCGCCGGCATGGCCGTGCTCGGCTTCTCGCTCAACATGCTCACCTTGTTGGGGCTCGTGCTCGCGATCGGGCTGGTCGTGGACGACGCGATCGTCGTGCTCGAGAACGTCTATCGCCGCCAAGAGCTGGGCGAGCCGATGCTGCTCGCCGCGCGGAACGGCGCGCGCGAGGTGGGCTTCCCGGTGCTCGCTACCACGGCCGCGCTCGTGGCGGTGATGGTTTCGCTCGCGTTCATGTCGGGCGACACGGGGCGTCTGTTCCGCGAGTTCGCGCTCGCCGTCGCGGTCGCGATCGTGATCTCCGCGTTCGTCGCGCTCTCGATCGTGCCGATGGTGTGCTCGCGCTGGCTGCGCGTGAAGCACCGCAGCGACGCCGTCTCGACCGCGATCAACTCGCGCATCGACGCCGTGCGCGACGCCTACGACCGCGTGCTCGGCTTCGCGCTCGCGCACCGCCACGGCGTCGCGATCGCGTTCGTGCTGCTGATCGCCGGCACCGGCGTGCTCTTCCGCCTGCTCCCGCAGACCTTCCTGCCCGTCGAGGATCGCGGCCGCTTCATCACCATGATCCGCGCACCCGAGGGCTCGACCGTCGCCTACACGCGCTCGGTGCTCGACAAGGTCGAGCAGGCGCTGCTCGCCGTGCCCGAGGTCGACACTTTCTTCGCGGCGATCGGCATCGGCTTCGGGACGCCGTCGTCGTCCGCGACCGGCATGGTCTTCACCTCGATGGACGAGTGGGACGAGCGCGAGCGCTCGCAGCAAGAAGTCGTGGCCGAGCTGTTCCCGAAGTTCATGTCGATTCCCGAAGCGCTCGTGTTCGTGTTCAGCCCGTCCTCGCTGCAGCGCCAGAGCAACGCCGATGTCGAGATCGCGATCACGAGCAGCGCGGCTTCGCTCGAAGAGTTCGCGCAGGTGATGGGCGGCATCGTCGGCCGAGCGCGGCAGGTGCCGGGCCTGATCAACGTCGACAGCGACCTGCGCCTCGCGAATCCACAGCTCGACATCGCGTTCGACCGCGACCGCGCCGCCGACCTCGGCGTGCCGATCGCGTCCGTGTCGCAGGCGCTCGCGCTGCTCGTCTCGCAGGGAAAGGCCGACGACTTCATCTTGCGCAACGAGCAGTACGACGTGGTCATGGCGCTCGAGTCGCCGTTCCGCAGCGTGCCCGAGCAATTAGGGCAGATTCACGTGCGCACGCGCGAGGGCGAGATGGTGCCGCTCAGCGCGATGATCGAGACGAAGCCGCACATCGGGCCGACGTTCCTCAATCACTACGACCTCCAGCGCTCCGCGACGGTGAGCGCGAACCTCGCGCCCGGCGCCGCGCTCGGCCCCGCGCTCAGCGCGGTGCAGCAGATCGTGCGCGAAGAGCTGCCGCAGGGCTTCGCGATGAAGCTGCGCGGCACCTCGCGCGAGTTCGCGGAGTCGGGCGCGGCGGTCTACGCCACCTTCGCGCTCGCGCTGCTCGTCATCTACCTCGTGCTCGCCGCGCAGCTCGAGAGCTTCCTGCACCCGTTCACCGTGCTGCTCTCGGTCCCGCTCGCGACGCTCGGCGCGCTCCTCTCGCTCTTCGCCACGGGCAACACGATCAACCTCTACAGCCAGATCGGGATCATCCTGCTGGTCGGCCTCGTCACGAAGAACGCGATCCTGCTCGTCGACTTCGCCAACCAAGAGCGCGCCCGCGGCGCCGAGCTGATCGAAGCGCTGCGCCGCGCCGGCCACACGCGCTTCCGTCCCATCGTGATGACGAGCGCCACCTCGATCCTCGGCGCCGTGCCGCTCGTGGTCCCACTCGGCCCCGGCCACGAGAGCCGCGCCGCGATCGGCACCGCCGTGATCGGCGGCCTGCTCTTCAGCACGCTCTTCACGCTCGTGATGATTCCCGTCTTCCACTTCGGCGTCGTGACGATCGCCGAGAAGCTCGGGCTGAAGACGATCCCGCCGAAGGTGGAGTTCGACGCGGAGCCGGTGGTCGTGCCGGGGGCGTGAGCGGGCGGCGTCTCGCGCTCGCCGCGCATGAACGTCACCAAGGAGACTCCGTGGACAAGGATCGCACGATCGCCGGCGCGGTCGGGAGTTCCGCAGCGCAGTCGACTACCAGCTTTCGATTTCGTTGGATCGAAAGAGCTTCATGCTCCTCATGCTCGATGATGGGGGCTTCGGGGGTTGGGCGGGCACGTGCGAGCCGGTAAAGCCCGATGCCGAGCCAGCGCCCTCGAAGGACTCACACCGCACCCGGCCCTAATCACTCCCCCCGCAGCAGCTCCGCCTCCACCCACGTCGCGAGCAGGCTCGCCGCGAACGCTGCGCCGGCTTCGTCGCTGCGCGCCTGCGCGGCGAGCGCGCACAGCTCGCCGAAGCGCACACCGCTCGCGGCGCGAGTGAGCAGCGCAAACTCTTCGGCGTCGCAGGCGCGGTGCAGCACGCGCTCGCTCTTGCGCCACACGAGCACGCTCTCGCGCGCGGGCGCGATCGCCTCGGTCGCGAGCGGCTGCTCCGCGTCATACGCAGCGCGCACTGCACGCGCCGGCCACGCGAGCTCGAGGAGCTGCGCGCCGGGCGTCAGCGCGAGCGCGAGCTCGGCCCACGCCTCGGGCGCGAGGTGCGCGAGATCGCTGCGCAGGAGCGGACGCGCGTCGGCGGCGTCGAAGGCGTCGGTCACCGCGAGCTCGAAGCGAGCGAGATCGGGCGCCCACGGCGCGCGCTCGCGCGTCTCGCGCGCGGCTTCGTGCTGCGCGAGGAACGCGGGGAAGCGCGCGCCGAGGTGGCGCAGCGAGAAGTGCTGCGACGGGTTCGCGCGCAGGTAGGCGGCGGCGAGCGGGTCGAGTGCTGCGCGGCCGAGGGCGCGTTCGAGCGCGGGGTAGTCGTCGCGCAGGACGCCCACGAGGCGCGACATGTAGGCGTAGCGGTAGACGTGGAGGCGCTCGGCGGCGCTCGCGCGAGCGTCGCCTAACAAGCGCGGCGTCTCGGCGGGCGCTTCGCGCTCGAGGAGCCAGCGCGCGAAGTCGCCCTGCAGCTGCGCGAGCGCGCTCACGCGGCCCTGCGCTGCGCGCGCTCGCCGCACACGCGCGCAACGATCTCTCGCGCGCGGTCGGCTTCGGAGACGACGCGCTCCCACGCGGGAATCTGCTCGTCCCACTCGATCAGCGTCGAGACGGGGCCGAGCTTCGCGAGGGCGCGTTCGTAGAGCGCCCACACCTCGTCGCGCACGGGGTGGTCGTGGGTGTCGATCAGCAGCGCGCCGTTCTCGCTCGGGCCCGCGAGGTGGATCTGGAAGACGCGCGCGGGATCGAGCGCGGCGACCGCGCGGTCCGCGTCGTCGCCGTGGTTGTGCGCGTTCACGTAGAAGTTGTTGAGGTCGAGCAGGATTCCGCAGTCGGCCTCGCGCGAGATCGCGGCGATGAACTCGCCTTCGCTCAGCGTGTCGCCGGTGAAGCGCACGTAGCTCGACACGTTCTCGATCGCGATGCGGCGGCCGAGGCGGTCTTGCACGGTGCGAATGCGCGCCGCGACGTGCCGCACCGCTTCCTCGGTGTGCGGAAGCGGGAGCAAGTCGTGCAGGTGCGCGTTGCCGTGCGCGGTCCAGCACGAGTGATCCGAGAGCCACGCGGGCTGGAAGCGCTCGGCGAGCGCGGCGAGCGCATCGAGATAGTCGCGGCGCAAGGGATCGCTCGCGCCGAGGTCGAGCGAGACGCCGTGCAGCACGAGCGGCCGGCGCTCGCGCATCTCGCCGAGGATTCGCAGCGGGCGTCCGCCAGGAATCATGAAGTTCTCGGAGATCGCCTCGAAGAAGTCCGCGCCCGAGGCGTCGCACGCCGCGATCTCCGGGTAGTGCTTCGGGCGCAGGCCGATGCCGACGCCCAGGTACGGCGCTTCGGGCGGGCGAGGCGGAAACGCGCCTCGCCCGCCGTCGGCGGGATTCGCAGCCGAGCGGGCTTGCTCAGGCACGCACGCCTCGATTGTTAGGTCGCGCGCGCAGAGCGCTGCCCGCTCGCGGCATCACTTCTTCTCGGCGGCCTTCGCCTTCGCGGCGTCGCACTCGGCCTGGGTCAGCTCGAGGAAGCCCTGGCCCGCGCAGGCGTTCTTGCCTCCGCAGTCGTGGCCAACGCCCGAGCATGCGCCCTGGCCCTTGCACGCGTTCACGCCTTCGCACTTCACCTTCGCCTCGCCCTCGTGGTGCGAGGCGAGCGCCGGCGCGCCGGAGAGGAAGAGCGCGGCCGCAGCCGCCGCGATCGCAGTGGTCTTGTTCACGACGAGATCTCCTTTGTGGCGCATCGCGCGCCTGCACCACGATACGAAACGACCGTGGCCGTCGGTTTCATGTCATCGCTCGTGATGCGCTTCCGCGATGGGCGTCACGCTTTGCTCAGTGCCCGTGATCCCAGCCCGGTGGCCGCGCCGCCAGCGCTCGCGTGCGCTCCTCGATCGCGTCGTGCGCGAGGAGGCCCTTCGCCTCGGCCAGCTCCTCGAACGCCTCCAGCCAACGCTCCCAGTAGCGGTAGCCCTCGCCGCTCGTGCCGTGGCTTCGCTCCCAGGCCGCGATCGACGCGATCAGTGCGGCCTGGAACTCGCTCCACGCAAACGCGCCCGCCTCGTGCAGCGACATCGTGAGCCCGAAGACGCGGCTCTCCCACGCCTCGTCGAACTGCAGCTCGCCGTTCTTGCGCGGCGGCGCGAGCGCACCCTCGCGCGGGAGAGCGCCGTCGCGCGCGCTCACTTCGGTGCGCCCGCGAGCGCGACGCCGATCAGGGCATCGCGCGAGATCAGCGGCACGAGCTCCTCTTCGCTCGCGCGCTCGGCGCCGGGCGGCGGCTCGGGCAGCACCATGTACCGGAGCTCGGCGCTCGAGTCCCACACGCGCACCTCTGTGCTCGCAGGCAGCTCGAGCCCGAGCTCGCGCAGCACCGCGCGCGGCTCGCGCACCACGCGCGCGCGATAGGGCGGGCTCTTGTACCAGCCTGGCGGCAGGCCCAACAACGACGACGGGTAACACGAGCAGAGCGTGCACACGACGACGTTGTGCACGCCCGGGGTGTTCTCCACGACCACGATCGGCGTGCTCTCGCCGCCCGTCGGCAGCTCGAGCTCGCAGATAGCGCTCCAGCCGTCGGCGAGAAGCCGCTGCTTGAACGCCGGATCGCGCCACGCGCGCGCGACGACCCGGGCGCCGTTCAGCGGCCCGATCTCCTGCTCGTAACGCGCCACGATCGCGTCGATGCCTTCGCGCGTGACGAGACCGCGCTCGACGAGCAGCGCCTCCGCGCGCAGCGCGAGCTGCGTGGGGCCGTGATCGTGGCCGTGATCGTCGTGGTCATGCGACATGGCGCGCGCTCTCCGTAACAACTTCCAGGTACGGCTCGAACAAGTCGACGTACACGCTCGCGCCGGGCTCGGCGCTCTCGCCCCACAGCTCGCGCGCGTCGAAGCGCACGGTGTAGAGGTGCTGCGGCTGCTCCCCTTCGCCGTGGGCATTTGTGTCGGGGAAGACGAAGCCGCCGCAAAGCTTCGCGACCACACCGCGTCGCGCGGCCACGTAGCCGGGGATGCGGCAGTGGCGATGCGGCGTGCGCTCGTTCACGCGCACGGGAGCGCCCACCGTGAAGCGCGGCGGCTGCGGGAGACTGCGCTGAAACGGGTGCGCCGCGCCGCTCGCGGGCGGTGGCGCGTAGCCGCGCGCGAGTACGCCGGCTTCGGGCAGCACCGTCTCGAGCGAGGTGAGCCAGCGCTCGTAATAACTCGCGAGGAGGTAGCGCCGCGGATCCATGCGCTCGACGCCGTGGCGAAAGGCATCGACGTTGATCCAGCGCAAACCAACTGCGCTGTAGACCAGGCCGAGCACGCGGCCCTCCCAGCGCGCGTGAAACACGGGCTCGCGGACTTCGTGCGGGATGCGCCCGAAACCTCGCCGGCCGCCGAGGTCGTGGATGTCGGTCACGCGCTCCTCCTTCGCTTCGGCTGCGAGACGATCACGACGAGTGCGATCGCAACCCCTGCGCCGAGCCCGTACGGGATCCAGCGAACGTAGGCACGCATCATCCGCAACCACCGCGGCGCCGTGTAGGTCTTGTAGGCGTCCGACTCCTCGCCCTGCGCGCGCAGCACGAGCGCGACCAACGGCGGTGACTCCGCGCGAGGCAGGCGCGCGCGCAGCCGGGTCGGACTGAGCTGGCGCGTCTCGAGCGTGCGCTCGAAGTTGAGGCCCATGACGACCAGCTCGGCGTGGCTGTCTGTGTTGAGCGGTGCCTCCAGCTCGAGCTCGAGGTACTCACCGGGCTCGAGCTGCGCGGGCTCGATCGCCAGGATGGAGGGCACACGCAGCGGGGCAACCGCGGACACCTCGAAATGTTGCTCGCCCACGCGGTACTCGATCTCGATGAGCCAGGAGCCCGGCGTGAGAGTGGTCGGAAGCGGGCACGTCGCTCGCTTCCCATCCTGAGCAAGCTCGCATGCGAGGGGGATCCGGCCCGTTTCGGCGTGTATCCAGTCGATCGCCGACTCGAAAGCGAGGGTGATCTCTCCGCCCGCCACGGTCCGCGGGAGCCGCCGGCTGTCCAGGCGCATCCCGGGCGGCGCGACCTGAGCGGCGGCGGGAAGGCTCAGCGAAACGGCCAGCAGCGTGGAGAGAAGGAGTTGCTTCACAGCTCGAGCCCTCTCGCGCGCAGCGTGTAGGCGGCATCTGCGCTCACCCATCTCACCACATCCGCGAACGGGACGAGCTCGGAAAGCTCGCGCACACCGGCGGGCAGCGAGTCGCCACGCGCGAGGCGCGCCGCGATCCAGGCAGGCGGCGCCGCCGGAATGTCGAGCCCACGAGCGCTCGCCGAGAGCTCGATGCGCGCGATCTCTTCTCCCAGCGCGCTCTCGGCCACGACCGCGAGCACGCCGTGCGGCGTCCCGAAGACGCCGAGCGCGCGCGCGAAGGGAAGCAGTGCGCGCGCGAAGTGAAGGAGCGCCTCCCGTGGCGCGAGCGCGAGCAGGGGTGATGCGAGGTGCAGCAGCGCGACGAGCGCCGCCCGATCGAAGCCGAAGAAGAAGCGCGCGGGGACCGGCTCCGCCCCGACAGCAACGCGCCCATGCGCGAACGCCGCCGGATACGAGCCGAACCGGAGCGTGCGGCCGCTGCTCGTGCGCAGCGCGCGCAGCTCGTCGAACCACGGCGCACCCTCTGCGGCCTGGCGCCCGAGCGGCGCGAGCATGCTCGCGAGGAGTCCCGCGCTCACCGGATTCGCCGAGCCCACGCTCAGGTAGACGGCGACACTCGCGATCTCGCTCGCACGCGGCGCGCGCGCGAGCTCCCGCGCGAAAAGCCCGGCAAGGCCCGGCACCGTCGAGGCGCTCGTGCACACGCACACACCCGCGAGGAGCGCCCCCGCCTCCCGCGCCGCCGTGCGCACGCGCTCCGCGAAGTCCGCGTCGTCCGCGAGATCGCAGTAGTGCGCCCCCGCCGCGACACACGCTCGCACCAGCGACCCCGGGTCATAGTGAAACGGCCCAACGCAGTTCACGACGAGATCCCCAGCCCCTAACAACCGCGCGATCGACGCAGCATCTCCAACGTCGCCGCGCTCCATCGCAACGCCTACGGGCCCGCGCGCGCTGCGCGACACCCCGAGCACCGAAGCGCCGCCCACGCCAGCAAGCGCGCGACAAACCCGCGCGCCCATCTCCCCACCCGCGCCAATCACGACGACGCGCAAGCCATTCACCTCAACAGCCCCAAAGCGAGGCCGCGCGCGACCGGGAGCAAGCGCCCGGCACGTTCACCACCACCGCCAGAACACGCTCGAAGTCGAACGCTCCACCCAAGCATGTCGGCCGAGGCCGCAAGCGAAGCGCGCAGCATCGGCCGAGTCTTCGAGGCCGATGCGAAGTAAACAAGGAAAAACGCGCACCTCGACGCAACGTGCGCGCGCCGCCCTTGCGCCTCTACCAAACTCCCTTGCTGCGTAGCTCGGGCGCAGCGACGTCGAGACGCGACGCGAGCCGATGCAAGTGACAAGTCGGCACCGCCGGAAAGAGGTGGTGCTCGACGTGATAGAACATGTCGTACGAGACGAACGACTTGGCCGAATTGCGCAGCGTGCGCGCGATGAAGTGCGTGCGGTCGCAGTCGTGATGCACGGTCCACACCGCGAAGAACGCGGAGAAGCATTGGCCCACCGTCATCGCGATCACGTGGTATTGGAGCCAGCCGTAGTCGAGCACGCCGAACGCGAGCACGACCATCGCCGCCATGGCCGCGAGCTCGAGATAGATCCAGTTCTTGATGCGCGGCTTCGCCAGCGTGAGCGCTGCGTGATGGAGGCGCACGGGAAACTGCGGCCCGGTGATTAGGGCCTTCCAGCCCGGCATGCGCGCGCTCATCGCCTCGACGTCGTCGTCGTCCATGCAGTGGCGGTGGTGGCGCAGGTGATTCCACTGCACCGCGTGCATCGCGCTCATCATCAGCGGCGAGAGGATGAACATGAGCAGCTCGTGGGCGCGCGGCGCGACGCCCACCGCGTAGTGGAAGGCGTTGTGCACCTGGCGCAGGCCGCACAGGAAGAACATGAACGAGCTGGCGAGCGCAGGGACGAACCAGAGCCAGCTGCCATGCGTGCCGAGCCACGCGAACGCGCAGGAAGCGACGAGCCACGGCACGTAGATCACGACCTCGTACGCGACTTCGAGGCGCGAGAGGTCGCAGAGATCGCGCCACTCCACCTGATCGAGGCGCGGGTCGCGAAGAATCTCGAGGGCCATCGGGCGTGCTCCACTCTGCTTTTCGAGAACGGGAGGACTGGAAGAAAGCAAGGCGGCCGCGCGGGTGCCAGCTCGAGTTGCGCACCGCGGAGGTCGCCGCGCCGAGGCTGCGTGTCCGCTGCCGGTCTTTCCCCAAATGCGAATGCGACCTTTTCCAGATCGCGGCCACTTCCTTTCGACGGCCCATCCGTGGCCGACCAGAGGAAACCCGATGCTCGCTCGCGCTGTTCTCGCTGCCGCTCTGCTCTGCCTCTCAGCCGCCGCCTCCGCAGTCACGATCGACTCGGTCGGCGACGCCTTCACCGTCGACTTCGCGGGTAGCGTGGGGGACGACACGCTGCCGGGTCTGACCGCGCGTGCCAGCTTCGTCGTCACCGAGTTCGACGCGGCGACCGGGCATGTCGTGCTCGAGATCACCCTCACCAACACCACTGACGCTTCGATCTGGGAGAGCTCCCGCGTTTCGGCGATCGGATTCAACGCCGATCACCCGATCGTGAGCGCCTCCTCGAGCGGGCTCTTCTCGGAGGCCGTGACGGACGGCCGCTTCCCAGGAATCCGCGGTCTGATCGATGTTTGCGCGATCGACAACCCGAACAACTGCTCAGGCGGTGGAAACGGCGGCGTCACGCTCGGCCAGAGCGGCGTCGTCACCATGACGCTGGAGTTCGGCGGCCCGATCACGTCGCTCGACCTGTCGCGCTTCGTCGTGCGGTACCAGTCGCTCAACTCCGAGCAGCTCGACATCTGCGACGACTCCGGCGTCGGCGAAGGCGTGGTCGTTCCCGAGCCGCGCGTACTCGCGCTCCTCGGCATCGCCGGCCTCGCGCTCGTGGGCTCGCGCAGGCGCGCGGCCTGACCGGCGGCGCTCAGCTGCCGGGCGGCGGCGCCTCCGGCTTCGTCGCCCACCACGTCCACGCGAACGCGACGAACTGCAGCGGGAGCCGGAAGTAGAACGCCGCGGGCGTGCCGATGTCCGCGTAGTCCTGCGGGTACAGCGCCATGTGGATGTTCGCGGGATAGACCGCGACGAGCAGCGCGAGCAGCCCGATGCCGGCAGCCCAACGCAGCTGCGGGATCAGGATGCCGATGCCCCCCGCGATCTCGGCGACGCCGCTGATCTGCACCATGAGCAGCGGCGCCGGTAGCCACGGCGGCACGATGCGGAGGAAGAACGCCTCGTTCGTGAAGTGCGAGATGCCGGCGTTCACGAAGAACGCGGCGAGCACGAACAGCGAGATGCGCTTCGGCCAGGACGCGGGCAGCCAGGGCATGCGGTTCCTCCCCGCGCATCTTGTCACGCGCAACCAGCCCGCGGCGGCCTAATCAGCGCGAGTGAGCACGCTCGCGAGGCTCGAGTAATCGACCGTCAGCCAGCGCTCGGGCTTGATGCGCACGAGCACGTTCGGGTCTTCTTCGTAGCTGCGCCAAGTCGCCGCCACATAGGCGTCGCCGCCCTTCTCGCCGAGGTAGCGCCGCGCGAGCGCGCGCACGACCTCGCGGTCGCGCACGGGCTCGACTGCCGTCACTGGACCCTCGACGCTCACGTACTGGTACGGCGACGTCTCGGTCTGCGCGACGAACGAGACGCGCACGCCGACGCGCAGCAGCTTGCCCTTGCGCGAGTCGGCGCCCGTAACAACTTCGATCTCGCCGCCGGGCCGGTAGCCGTACCAGATCGGCGCCGTGAGCGGCCCGCGCGCGCCGTCGGGAATCGCGAGCACGCCGACGTGCAGGCCCGCGAGAAACTGCTCGCGCTGGGCGGGGGACATGGAGAGCGAGGACATGTGCGCGGACTCCTTCTGGCGCGAGTCGATCGGCGGGCGTCTGACGCTGGACCATCGATTCTGCACGAGTTTCGCGCCGCGAGCGGCCGCTTCCGTCCGCTCGTGGCCTAAAACGCCAGCTTCCACTGGCGCGTTTCGGGCAGCTGGACGACGGGCTCGTAGCTCTCGGGCGCGGGCTTGCTCACGTCGCCGCGCCAGTAGACGGCGCGCTCTTCGCAGCACTGCACGACGTACGCCTTGCGCACGTCCGGTGTGTCGTTGGGGCCGGTGCGGTGCGGGAGCAGCGAGGACATCGCGACGATCGTGCCCGCGGACACGGGCAGCGCGACGGGCGAGGGCAGCCCCGGCGGCAGCGGCTCGGGCAGCGGGAGGAAGATCCCGCTCGCGCCGGTGTCGTGCGCGAAGGTGCCGTGCCTGTGCATCCCGGGCAGCACTTCGAGGCAGCCGTTCTCGAGCGTCGCGTCGGTGAGGGCGACCCAGAACGTGAGGTAGCCCTGCGGCTCGATGAAGCCGTAGCCGTTGTCCTGGTGCCAGCCGAACGTGCGCGGCTTCTCGCTCTTCTTGTACACGGCTTGGTCCCAGTAGAGGCGCACCTCGGTCCCCAACAAGTCGTGCGCGAGCTCGGCGAATGGGCGCGACGAGATCAGCTCGCGGAGGCGCGCGTCGCGGCCCGCGGGATTCACGGTGAACGTGATCGCGCCCGCATCGGCGATGAAG
This sequence comes from Deltaproteobacteria bacterium, assembly GCA_016875395.1. Classification (NCBI taxonomy): domain Bacteria; kingdom Pseudomonadati; phylum Myxococcota; class Myxococcia; species Deltaproteobacteria bacterium. The sequence goes on from VGRF01000030.1 coordinate 33,292, forward strand.
AAGCGCTGCTCCGGCTGCGCGCGCAGGAACGCGTCGGTCTTCGCCTCGAGCGGATCGAGGTGCGCGACGAGCTCCGCCACGACCTCGGGCGCAAGCGCGCCCTCGAGCGCGACGTAACCGAGCGCGTCGTACTGCTCCGCCTGCGCGCGGGTGATGCGCACGAACGGCCCCGTGCGCGGGGTCCAAGCGAAACCGCGCGACCACGGATGCGGCGTGAGGCTCATGCGCTCGCCGCGCTCACCTCCACGGGAATGCCCGTCATGTGCGCCATGTTGCTGAGCGGCTCGAAGCTTCCCACGCCGATCGGCAGCAGCTCGTTCGCGTTCACGCCGGGATTCTTCCGCGCGACGCGCATGCCCGTCTTCGCGTGGCCCCAGCCGTGCGTCATCGAGACGACGCCGGGCATCAGGTCCGCGTCGTAGGCGAGCGTCGCTTCGAGCGCGCCGTGCGCGCTGCGGCAGGTGACGCGCGCGCCCTCGGCGAGGCCCAATCGCTGCGCGTCCTCGGGGTTCATGTGCAGCGGATTCTCGAGTCGGCCCGGGCGCTTCATGCGCTCGACGTTGTGATACCAGCTGTTGTGCATCCAGGAATCGCGGCGCGTGATCAGCTTCAGCTGATCCGCGCGCTCCGCTTCGAGCTCGCGGCAGATGGCTTCGCAGCGCTCGAGCGCTTCGGCGAACAGCGGCGGGCAGCAGTCCACTTTTTGATCGGGGGTCTGCAGCCACTCCTCGTAGAAGCGCCCCGTCTCGAGCTCGCCGAACGCGATGCCGTGCGGGCTCGCGCGCAGCTCGTCCAGCGAGTGCCCGCGGCTCTTCAGCATGTGGCCGATGCGCCCGAACAAGTCCGGGCTCTCGCCGGCATCGAGCACGCTCTTGAATCCCAATTCCTGCTCGATGCGCCCGAGGATCCACCACTCGGGCTTGCGCTCGTCGCGCGGCGCAACCACGGCGTCCGTGTACTGCACGTACGGCCGGTACTGCATGCCGAGCCCCGTGATGTTGATGTCGGGGCGCTCGAACATGTCGGTCGCTGGCAGCACGTAGTGCGCGAGCTCGCCCGTGGCGCTCCTGTAGAGATCGATCACGACGAGCAGGTCGAGCTGCTCGAACGCCTTGCGCAGGTGCTCGCCGCCGCCCACCGAGAGCAGCGGGTTGCCCGCGACGCACACGAGCGCGCGCACGCGCGGCTGGCCGCTGAGAATCTCGTCGGCGAGCAAGTTGCCCGGCAACGAGCCGCGGATGCGGCGCATCTTTCCGTAGGGCGAGTCGAAGAAGACCTCGCGCTTCGGGTCGACGCGGCCCGCCTTCGCCGCGGGGTAGAAGCCGAACGAGTAGAGGTTCCCGCCGCGGCGATCGAGATTTCCCGTAACAAACGAGAGCATCTGCACGAGCCAGTACGCGAGCGTGCCCTGGCGTCCCATGTTGAGGCCGGTGCTCGCGTGCACCGCGGCCGCCGGCGCCGTCGCGAAGTCGCGTGCGATCGCGCGCAGCTCGTCCGCGGAGATCCCCGTGACGCGCGCCGCGCGCTCGGCGGAGTACTTCGCGACGAACGCGCGCAGGCCTTCGACGTGCTTGCCGTGCGCGGCAAGCACGTCCTGCTTCGCGAGGCCCGCGACGAAGATCTCGTGGATCAGCGCGGCGAGGAAGTACGTGTCGGTGTCGGGCTTGATCCAGGTGACTTCGCCCGTGCCCGCCTCGGGCTTCTCGATGCGGCGCGGATTCACGTAGCGCACCGCCGCGCCGCGCTTCACCGCGGCCTTCAGCTCGGCGATCGGGTCCGCGATGCCGAGGAAGCTCATGTGCGAGACGCGCGGGTTCTCGCCGATCACGAGTAGGTAGTGCGTGTTCCCGATGTCGGGCACGGGATGCAGCGTCGCAGTGCCGAACACCTGCTCGCTCGCGGCGAACTTGTTGGTGCAGTCCTGCGTGCCCGAGCTGAACGAGCGCCGCGTGCCGAGCTGACCGAAGAACGAGCCGATCGCGGGGCCGGCGAGCGTGTTGAACGCGCTCGGGTTGCCGATGTACGCCGCCACCGCATCGGGGCCGCTCTCATCGACGATCGCCCGCAGCCGCTGCGCGATCTCGCGCGGCGCATCGTCCCACGAGATCTCAGCGAACGAGCCGTCCGGTTGCTTCTTCAGCGGCCGCGCGAGGCGATCGGGGTCGCGGTGGATGTCGAGGCCCGCGATGCCCTTGTTGCACGCGAACCCCTGCGTGATCGGGTGCGCCTTGTCCGGCGCCAGCGCGACGAGCTCGCCGTTCTCGACGCTCGCCACGAGGCCGCACGCCGGCTCACACACGCGGCAGAAGGTGGTCTTCTTCGTGATCGCCATGGTGTCCCCTAGCTTCGACGGAGAGGAGGCATGTTGCATGTCTTCGACTAAACCTGCGAGCGAGCTTCGCGGAGCGGACGCCAAGAATCTCGCGGAGCTCTACAACCGGATCGGCTCCGACCTGCTCGACTACGAAGCGCGGACTGGATGGGACGTTCGAGCGCTGAAGGAGAAGCTCAGCTTTCTCAACGACTGCATGTGCCACAACCAGGACACCGGCGACTACGAGACCGGGATGCGCAACGAACAGCACTTCAACGAGGTGTATCGAGTGCTCCAGGGGGTCGAGGCGGAGCGCGTCCACGCCGATGCCCTTCTGGCGGACGCCGCGCGCTTCTTCCGGATGTCCGCAGAGCTCGGGGATCCAGAAGGCATGTGGAACTGGGGCTGGCGGCTCTGGCTCGGACAAGGCGTGCCTCGCGAACGAGCGACCGGCGAGTCTTGGTGGGCACGAGCGGCGATGCTGGGACACAGCGCGGCTCGCGAGCGAGTTCGCGAGCTCCGGGCGGGCACGGCGCGCTGAGGCGCGCTTCAGCGAACCGTCGCGAAGAACTTCCGCAGATCCCCCGCCAGCTCGCGCGGGCGCTCCATCGCCGCGAAGTGGCCGCCGCTCTCGAACGTGGACCAGTGCGTGATGTGGTAGGCGCGCTCGGCCCACGCGCGCGGCGCGTTGTAGAGCTCCTTCGGGAAGACGGCGCAGCCGGTCGGCGTCGCGATCTTGCCGTCCATGATCGCGAGGCGGCCGCTCTTGCGTTGTTCGTAGTAGAGCCGCGTCGAGGAATTGATCGTGCCGGTAAACCAGTACACGGAGATGTTCGTGAGCAGCTCGTCCTTCGTGAACGCGCGCTCGATGTCGCCGCCGGGGCAGTCGCCCCAGGCGCGAAACTTCTCGCTGATCCAGCCCGCGAGCCCCGCCGGTGAATCTGTTAGGCCGTAGGCGAGGGTCTGCGGCTTCGTGCCTTGGATCGCCTGATAACCCGTGCCGGTCGCGTTGAAGTCGTTCGAGTAGGCGAGGCGCTTCTGCTCGGCTTCGCTCAGCGCATCCGGCTTCGCATCGGGCGGCTGCAGCACGAGCAGCATGTTCAGGTGAATGCCCGCGCAGTGCGCAGGATCGAGCTTCGCGATCCACGGCGTCACGATCGCGCCCCAGTCGCCGCCCTGTGCGCCGTACTTCACGTAGCCGAGGCGGTGCATGATCTCGATCTCGGCGCGCGCGATGCGCTCGGGATCCCAGCCGCGCGAGTGCGTCGGCCCCGAGAAGCCGTAGCCCGGCATCGACGGACAGATCACGTGGAACGCATCTTCGGCGCGGCCGCCGTGCGCAGTCGGGTCGGTGAGTAGCGGCAGGATCTTCTGGAACTCGACCACCGAGCCCGGCCAGCCGTGCGTGATGAGCAGCGGAAACGCGTCCGCGTGCTTCGATTTCGCGTGGATGAAGTGAAGGCGCTCGCCGTCGACGTCGGTGGTGAACTGCGGCCAGCGATTCAGCGCCGCTTCCTGCGCGCGCCAGTCGTACTCGCTGCGCCAGTAATCACAGAGGCTCCGCAGGTAGGCGAGCTCGGTGCCGTAGTCCCAGCCCGTGCCGGCGATCTGATCGGGCCAGCGCGTGCGCGCGAGGCGATCGCGCAGATCCGCGAGCGCGGCATCGGGCACTTCGATCTTGAACGGACGAATCGCGGCGGGGTCGGACATGGCGCGCCTCCAGCGGCGCGACAGAGTGTGGCGGCGCGAAAGCGCGCGCCATCGCCGCCGCGCTGCCGTCTAGAAACCGCCGTGGCGGCGGCTTCGAGCCCGCGAGTCGACCTGTGCGCTTCGACTCGCTCCCCGGGCGCCGGTCTACGCGCTCGCGAGCTTCGCGAATGCCGAGACGACCTCGGGCGGCGCCTGCACGAGCTCGATCAGCACGCCCTCGCCGCCGATCGGCGTCGCCTCGTTGCCCTTCGGGTGGATGAAGCACACGTCGAATCCCGCGGCGCCCTTACGGATCCCGCCCGGTGTGAAGCGCACGCCTGCCTTCTCGAGCCACGCGACCGCGGCGTGCAGATCGTCGATCCAGAGCCCCACGTGATTCAGGGCGGGATCGTGCACCTTCGGGCTCTTCGCAGGGTCCAGCGGCTGCATCAGGTCGACCTCGACCTTCAGCGGACCCGACCCGGCCACCGCTATGTCCTCGTCCACGTTCTCGCGCTCGCTGCGGAACTCACCGGTGCGCGTGAGGCCGAGCGTGTCGACCCACAGCTTGCGCAGACGACCCTTGTCGAGGCCGCCGACCGCGATCTGCTGGATCCCAAGCACTCGGAACGGACGCGAAGCGGACACCGGAGCCTCCTTTGGCGCGACCGACGGGCCGCCTCGGGGACAACGTGTAACCGCGATCTCGGTGCAGCGCAGCGCCAGCGCCCAGGCCAATCGCGCTGGGCGACCGAGCCGCCTGAATCGCCCCATAACACCCGCCCTCCGCGGCATAATAACTCCTTGGCCCGAGTCGAAGACGCGATGCATGCGGCGCCTCGCGCGTCCCGAATGCGCGGGCGCGTGACCGGGTCGGGGTCGGGGTCGGGGTCGGGGTCGGGGTCGGGAGCAGCCTGCGTCGGCCGCCGCGCTTCGCAAGAGCGTGGATGATCCCGAACCCGGGCCATCGGCACGCCCTGAGGGCTCTCCGCAGTGACCGGAAGCCTGGCCACAGGCAAGTCCATAGGCATCCCCCGCCAAAAAAGAGAAAAGTTCTGATGCGCAGCGCACCTTCCCGGGCAGCCTTGCGCCTACGCAACGCGTCTTGCGGGGGAGCGATCGGGCAAGCACTTGAACAAAGCGCGTCGAGACGGCGCAGGTGTGCGAAAGATCACGAGAAATGCGAGCAACCATTCCTGTGGGACCCGTCACTCATTCATGTACTGTGCGGCCCGTTGGGTGCCAACCAACTCGCTGGATAACCCGGAGATCAAATGCGGAAACTGCTCGTTCTTCTCGCGGCAACCCTGTTCTCGTTCGCCGCCAACGCTGCGACGGTCGCCACCGTCGACTCGGTCGGTGACACCTTCACCATCAGCTTCAACGGAATCGTCGACAACCCGGGTCCGACCGTGATGCCGGGCCTCACCGCGGACGCGCAGTTCACGGTGACCGGTTGGAGCACGAGCTCCGGCGTCACGACGGTGAAGTTCGACATCTTCATCACGAACACATCGGATGCGTCGATCTGGCAGAGCGCCGTCGTGACCGCGATCGGGTTCGACACCGATCCGAACGCGACGAGCGGCTCCTCGACGGGCGTGTTCGGCAAGTTCGTGACCGGCGGGAGCTTCCCGACCGGTGCCGGCTTCAGTGTCGAGTACTGCGTCAGCGGCAACAAGAACAACTGCAACGGCAAGGGCAACACGCCGCTGAACGTCGGCCAGAGCGGCACCGCGTCGGTGACGATGACGTTCGCCGGCAGCGTCGGAAAACTCGACTTCTCGAACTTCGGCATCCGCTGGCAGGCGCTCGACTCGAAGCAGCTCGGCATCGATGATGGCTCGGGCATCGGCAAGGAGACATCGACGCCGCCGATTCCGGAGCCGGCCTCGATGGCGGTGTTCGGCCTCGGCGCGCTGCTCGTCGGTGCGACCCTCCGCCGCCGCGCGGCCTAACAAGCTATCGTAACCTTCTGACGGACGGCAGCCTTCGGGTTGCCGTCCGTTAGTGTTTTTGGCTCCCGATGTCTGACGCGCCGAAAGCCTCGGTCCACTTCCGCAGCCTGGGCTGCGCGAAGAACCTGCTCGACACCGAGGTGATGCTCGGCTCGCTCGCGACGCGCGGATACGCGATCGCCGAGAGTCTCGAAGACGCGGACGTCGCGGTCGTGAACACGTGCTCGTTCATCGACAGCGCGCGCGAGGAGTCGGTGCAGGCGATCCTCGAGGTCGCGGACCTGCGCGAGAGCGGGCGGCTGCGCGGTCTCGTCGTCGCGGGCTGCATGCCGCAGCGCTACGGCGCGGCGCTCGCGAAGGAGCTGCCCGAAGTCGACGCGTTCGTCGGCACCGGCGCGTTCCAGGACATCGCGGACATCCTCGACGATGCGCTCGCGGGCCGGGGCCGCGGTGTCTACGTCGAGGCCGGCCGCACCCACCTCTACGACGATCGCGCGCCGCGCATCCTCACCGGCGCGGGCCACAGCGCGTACGTGAAGATCGCCGAGGGCTGCGACCGAGTGTGCGCGTTCTGCGCGATTCCCGGCATCCGCGGCAAGTTCCAGAGCCGGCGCCTCGAGAGCGTCGTGAGCGAGGTGCAGCAGCTTGCGAGCCTCGGCGTGCGCGAGATCAACCTCGTGGCGCAGGACTCGACGAGCTACGGGAAGGATCTCGCGCCGCGTGAAGGCGCGGGGCGCCCCAAGCTCGCGGATCTCGTGCGCGCTCTCGATGCGAGCGGCGCAGAGGCGTGGATCCGCCTGCTCTACCTCTACCCGAGCGCGGTGACCGCGGACCTGATCGGCGCGATCTCCGGCGCGAAGCGCGTGCTCCCTTACGTCGACGTGCCGCTGCAGCACGCGAGCGACTCGGTGCTCGCCGCGATGAAACGCGGCACCACGGGTGACCGCCAGCGGCGCCTCGTCGAGAAGCTGCGCGCACAGATTCCGCAGCTCACGCTGCGTACGACCTTCGTCGTGGGCTTCCCCGGCGAGACCGACGACGACTTCACCGAGCTGCTCGAGTTCGTGCGCTGGGCGCGCTTCGACCGCGTCGGTGTGTTCCGCTACTCGGACGAAGAAGGCACCGCGGGCGCCGATCTCCCGAACAAGGTGCCGCGCAAGCTCGCGCGCGAGCGCTACCGCGCGCTGACGAAGCTGCAGGCGAGCATCCTCGCCGAGAAGCTCACGGCGCGCGTGGGCGAAACGGATCTCGCGCTGGTCGACGCAGCGATCGGGCGCGACAAGGCGCAGGCGCGGCTCGCGAGCCAGGCGCCCGAGATCGACGGCGTCACGTTCGTGCGCGGCAAGAACCTGCGCGCGGGCGACCTCGTGCGCGTGCGCATCACGGGCGCGAAGCAAGGCGTCGACCTCGAGGCGGACGCGATCGAGATCGTGCGCGCCGCAGAGAGCCACGCGGGCCCCGCGGTGGGCGGCGTCGCGGCGCGTTAGCCGCGGAACCCGCGCGCGAGCAGGTAGCGCTCGGTCGTGCCCTTCCGGCTCGCCTTGGGCTTCACGACCTTGGTCGCCTCGAAGCGCTTCCGCACGGCGAGCTCGAACGCGTGCGCTTCGGGGCACTCGAGCAGCTTCACGAGCAGCGTGCCGCCCGCGCCGAGAAGGTGCGGGTAGGCGTGAGCGATCGCGTCGAGCAGCGCCTCTTCCCGGGCACGATCCGTGGCGCGGATGCCGGTGAGCTTCGGCGCAGCATCGGAGAGCACCGCGTCGAAGCGGGCACCGGCCTCGGATCGCAGCGCCGCGATCACGCTCGGTTCGGCGAGATCCCCCGAAAGTGCGAACACGTTCGCGAGTGAGAGTGGCGGTTCGATCGCAGCGATGTCGACGCCCACGACGCGGCCCTCGAGTCCCACGCGCTCCGCGGCCACCTGTAGCCAGCCGCCCGGCCAGCAGCCGAGATCCGCGACGCGCATGCCGCGCCGCAGAATGCGCTGCGCGTCGTCGATCTCGATCAGCTTGTACGCCGCGCGCGAGCGATAGCCCTCGGCCTTCGCGCGCTGGTGGTAGTGGTCTTTGCGGTCGTAGGTCGCCATCGCGCGAACTCGTTAGCGCGCGGCGAACCCTCGCCTAGACCGCGCTGCGCACCTTCACCACGGCGTTGTTGTGGCCGGGAACCGCGCCGCGAACCAGCAGCAGATTCTTGTCCGAGTCCACACGCACGAGCAGCACGTTTCGCGTCGTGACGCGCTCGTTGCCCATGCGGCCGTACATGCGCTTGCCCTTGTGCACGGTACCGGGGTAGGAGCGCTGGCCGATCGAGCCCGGCCGGCGGTTGCCCTCGTGCGAGCCGTGCGTCCACTTCTTGATGTGGAAGTGGTGGCGCTTCACGACGCCCTGCGTGCCGCGGCCCTTCGAGGTGCCGATCACGTCGACGCGCTGGCCGGGCTTGAAGAGATCGCTCGCGCTGATCTTCGCGCCGACCTCGTGCTTGCCGGCCTCGTCCGCGTCGACGCGGCTCTCGGCGAGCACGCGCTGCGTCTCGACGCCGGCCTTCTTGAAGTGCCCGACCTCGGCCTTCGACAGCGTCTTGTCGCGGCGGCTGCCCGCGCCCAGCTGCAGCGCGCTGTAGCCGTCGCGCTCCGCGGTGCGCTTCAGCACGACGGTGTTGGGGGCGGCGTCGAGCACGGTCACGGGGACGCACTCGCCAGACTCAGTGAAGATGCGGCTCATGCCGATCTTGCGGCACAAGAGTTCGATGGCCACGATCGCTCTCCAAAACAGACGTGAGAAGTAAAGGCGCGGCGGAGAAGGTGAATTGGGTCCGGCCGCGTCCGAGGGGAGCCCGGCTGGGCTGAAAGGCCGCGCATCATAAGAGGGGGCCCAAACGGTGTCGAGAACCCATCTCAGAATTCCGGACCGAGCCCGGCGCGCGGATTTGGCCGGCCGGCGAGGCGCGCGAGCGAAGGCGTATCCGTCGATACGTCGAGCGAAGCGCAACGATGCCGGCCGGGCAAAGACGCGTGCTGGGCGACGGGAGGAAGTTTGAGATGGGTTCTAGGGATGGGACCGCAGGAAAGCGGCACGCGGCGGTGTTGATCCCGGGCGACGGGATCGGGCCGGAGGTGACCGAGGCCGCCTGCGCCGTGATCGCGGCGGCAGGCGTGCGGATCGACTGGGAGATGGCCGAGGCCGGGGCGGAGGTCGTCGCGAAGTACGGCACCCCGGTGCCGGAAGCCGTGCTGCACGCGATCCGCAAGACCGGGCTCGCGCTGAAGGGCCCGATCGGGACGCCGGTCGGCGGCGGCTTCAAGAGCGCGAACGTGACGATGCGGCAGTCGCTCGACCTGTTCGCCTCCGTGCGCCCCGTGAAGACGCTGCCCGGCGTGCCTTCGCGTTACACCGGGATCGACCTCGTGATGGTCCGCGAGAACACCGAGGACCTCTACGCCGGCCTCGAGCACCGCGTGGCGCCCGGCATCGTGGAGAGCCTCAAGGTCGTGACCGAGGCCGCCTCGCTGCGCATCGCGGAGTACGCGTTCGCACTGGCCGAGCGCGAGGGACGCCGCGAAGTCGCCGCGGTGCACAAGGCGAACATCATGAAGCTGAGCGACGGGCTCTTTATCGAGTGCGCCCGCCGCGTCGCGAAGCGGCACCCGAGCGTCGGCTTCCGCGAGATCATCGTCGACAACTGCGCGATGCAGCTCGTGAAGGACCCGACGCAGTTCGACGTGTTGCTGCTCGGGAACCTCTACGGCGACATCCTCTCGGACCTCGGCGCGGGCCTCGTCGGCGGCCTCGGCGTCGTGCCGGGCGCGAACGTGGGCGAGTCGTGCGCGATCTTCGAGGCGGTTCATGGCAGCGCGCCCGACATCGCGGGCAAGCGCTTCGCGAACCCGACCGCCGTGATTCTCTCGAGCGTGATGTTGTTACGGCACTTGGGCGAGACGGAAGCTGCCGCGCGCGTCGAGCGCGCGGTCGCGGCGACGCTCGCGGACGCCGCGAACCACACGCGCGACCTCGGCGGCAGCGCCGGCACCGACGCCTTCACGCGCGCCGTCACCTCGCGCCTGCAGTAGTCCCTTGTTGCGCCCCGCGCTCGTGCTCGGCCTCGACGGCGCCACCTTCGCCGTGCTGCGCCCGCTCGCCGAGGCGGGCCGGCTGCCGAACCTCGCGCGCCTCCTGGCCGAAGGCGCGTTCGCGCCGCTCGCGAGCACGACCCCCGCGATGACGTTCCCGGCCTGGACGAGCTTTTGGACGGGGCTCGCCCCAGGTCGCCATGGGCTCTTCGACTTCACGCAGAAGGTCCCCGGCGCCTACGCGCTGCGCTTCGCGAACGCCGCGGATCGCGACGGCACCTCGCTCGCACGGCGCGTGTGCGACGCCGGCGGCAGCGCGCTCGTGCTCGGTCTGCCCGCGACGTTCCCTCCGGAACCCGTGCGCGGCCTGCTCGTCTCGGGCTGGGACGCGCCCGTCTCTGCCGGGAGCGACGCCTCGCGCGCGTCGGACCCCGCGCTCTACCGGGCGATCGAAGCGCGCGTCGGCCCGTGGATGACGCCCGACCTCGACGAGGGCGCGCATGGCGAAGGCTGGCACGATGCGGCGATCGACTCGTTACTGACGCGCATCGCGCGCAAGACGAAGTTCGCGCTCGAAGCGCTCGCGCAGCTGCGCGCGCGCGGCGACGCGCCCGACCTCGCGTGCGTCGTCTTCTCGGAGAGCGACACCGTCTGCCACCACTATTGGCGCGATCACGACGCGCACTCGCCGCGCCACGAACCGGCCGCGAGCGCGAAGCGGCGCGGCGCAGTCGCGGCGGTGTACGAGGCGCTCGATGCCGCCTGCGGCGAGCTGCGCCGCGCGTTCGGCGAGAGCGCGGCGTGCTTCGTGCTCTCGGATCACGGCGCGGGCGGCGCGGCGCGCGAGGTCGTGCACCTCGGGCGGCGCCTCGCGGAGTGCGGGCTGCTCGCGCGCAAGCGGGGCAGCGCGCTCGACTCCGCGGCCCGCTTCGCACGCGACGTCGCGGTGCGCGCACTGCCGCCGCGCGCGAGAGAGCGCGTGTTCCGCCAGCTGCGCGGCGCCGCGGCGCGCGTCGAGAGCGCGGCGCGCTTCGCCGGCGTCGATTGGGCGCGCAGCGTCGCCTTCAGCGAGGACGTGAACACACAGCCCGGCGTCTGGATCAACCTCGCGGGGCGCGAGGCGGAGGGCTGCGTCGCGCCCGGCGACTACGAGCGCGTGCGCGACGACGTGATGGCCGCACTGCGCGACTGGAAGCTGCCGGACTCGAGTGCGCGCGTCGTCGCGCGCGCCGCGAGGCGCGAGGAGATTTATCAGGGACCGCACACGGACCGCGCACCCGATGTCGTGGTCGAGCTCGCGCAGCACGAAGGCTACGGCCTCGCGCTGGTGCCGACGCCGTGGGCAGAGGGCGCGGGCCCGAGCGTGCGGCGGCTCGAGTCCCACGAGCTCGCGGGCGGCAAGGGCCGCGGCATGAACGGCGTGCACACGACGCACGGCATCTGGATCCAAGCCGGCGCGAGCGAGGCGCGCGGCGCGCTCGCGCCCGCATCGATCGTCGACACCGCGCCCACGATTCTGCGCGCGATGGAACTCTCGTTCGACGCACTCGACGGTCACGCGCTCGGCAGAGCGCGCGCGTACTCCGCGGCGGAGGAAGCGCTCGTCGCGGAGCAGCTGCGCAAGCTCGGGTATCTCGAGTGAGCGCGCAGCGCGAACGCACGGCGCGCCACGCCGTACGCGACATCGGCGCCGGCTTGTTGTGGAAGCAACGGCATCGCTTCTCCGAGCGTGCTCGGCTGGCGCCTCGCGCGGAGCCCGCGACGAACGTCGCGCTGCGCAAGCTCGCGCCGCGGCTCGCGGAGTAGGCGCGATGCGACTCGCGCTGCTCGCTGCGTTTCGCTTCCCCGCGCCGCAAGGCTCGCAGCGCTATGCGGACGAGCAGGCGCGCGCGCTCGCCGCGGCCGGCGCCGACGTCACGCTGTTTTGTTATGGGCGCGGCGACGGGCGCGACACCGGCGCGCTCCAGCTCGTGCGCAGCGCGCCGTGGCTCGCGCCGGCAAAACCGTCCGCACGGCTCGACTTGCGCAAACTGCCGAGCGACGCGTCGCTGATGCGCGCGCTCGTTCGTGCGCACCGCGAGCGCGCGTTCGATGCCGTGCTCGCGCACAACGCCGAGGCCGCGCTGCTCGCCCTCGCGCTGCGCCCGCTGCTGCGGGCGCCGGTCGTCTACGTCGCGCACACGCTGTGGGAGATCGAGCTCTCGGCGTACCTCCCGAGCGCGCGCGCGGTCGCTCGCCTCACGCGCGCGCCTGGCGCTGCGCTCGATCGGGCGCTCGCGAGTCGCGCCGACGCAACGCTCGTGCTCTCGCGCGCAGCGGAGGCTGCGCTGCGCCCCCACGTGCGCGCGCCCCTGCTGCGGGTTCCGCCGGGCTGGACGCGCGAGCGCGCTCCGGACGCGGATGAAGTCGAGGACGTGTGCCGGCGCCACGAGCTCACGCCGGGGGACTACGCGATCTACACGGGCAACCTCGACGCTTATCAGGATCTGCCCGAGCTCGACGCCGCTGTCGGCGAGCTCGCGCCGCGCAAGATCGTCGTCGCCACGCACGACTCGCGGCGCGCGAGCTTCCGGCATCTCACCGTGCTGCGCGTCGCCTCGCCCGAGGAATCGCGGCTGCTCGTGTACGGCGCACGCTGCGCGGTCGTGCCGCGCCGCCACGTGGGCGGCTTCCCGATCAAGCTGCTGCAATACCTCGAGGCGAGCCGAGCCGTCGTCGCGCGCGCGCCGCTCGCCGACACGCTCGCGCACGGCGAATCGGCGTGGTTGTTGGGCCGGGATGCCGCCGCAGGCGAGCTCGCGACCGCGATCGCGCGCGTCTACGACGACTCCGCGCTCGCGGCGCAGCTCGGAGCGGGTGGTCAGCGCGCGTTGCTGAAGGCGCACGACTGGCCCGCGCTCGCGACCGACACGCTCGATCTCGCGCGCGAGGCGATCGCGCGCGGGCGCTAGCCGCGCGGCTTCAGCGCGATCGTCGCGATCATCCCGAAGATCGAGGTCGCGTAGGCGACGCCGATCAGCGCGGTGAGCAGCCCGCCTGGAATGTTGGTGTGAAAGTCGCCGCCAGGTTCGAGCAGCTTTCCGAAGAAGCTCCCGTAGAGGCCACCCATCGTCGCCGCCCACGCCGCCGCGAAGGCGGCGCGGCGGCGCAGATCGTCCGCACGGAACCAGAGCGCGCCCGCGATCAGGCCGCCGCCGATCAAGTAGTCGTCGAGCACGAACGGCAGCGGCCGCCCTTGGCCCCAGCTGCGGAGCGTCTCGCCGAGAATCAGCGAAGCGCCGAGCGTGATCGCGAGGCCCTTCAGCAGCTTCTCCACGCGCGCGCCTCCGGTTACTTCTCGCGCTTGCCCGCCTCGCGGATCACCTCGTTCGGTGCGTCGTGGAACACGGTGCGCCCGATCGCGCTGGTCTGGCCCGCGTCGACCACGAGGGTGTGCGCAGTGACGTAACGCGCTTCCTCACTCGCGAGGTAGAGCAGCGCGTTCGCGATGTCGCTCGGCATGCCCGCGATCCCGAGCGCCGAGCCCGCCTTGATCTGCTGCTCGGTCTTCGCCGTCGCGTTCGGATCACCCGTAATGACTGAGCTCGTCATCGCCGTGACGGTGTTGCCCGGCGCGACCGCGTTCACGCGAATGCCGAGCGGCGCGAGCTCCGACGCAACGGACTTGGTGAGGCCGACGACCGCATGCTTCGCCGCGGTGTAGGCGTGCGGGCCGAGACCACCGACGACGCCCGCGGTGCTCGCGATCGAGAGAATCGCGCCCGTCTTGCGCGGGCTCATCACGCGCGAAGCGTGCTTCATGCCGAGGAACACGCCGCGCAGCAGCACCGCGATCGTCTTGTCCCACTGCTCGGCGCTGGTGTTCGCGATCGGCCCCACCGCGCCCACGATGCCGGCGTTGTTCACCATCACGTCGAGCTGACCGAACGCGCTCACCGCGAGGTCCACCGCCGCGGCGACGTCCGCCTCCTTCGTCACGTCGCAGCGGATGAATCGCGCGCGCTCGCCGAGCTGCGCGGCGACCTTCGCGCCCGCTTCCTCCTGGAAGTCCGCGACGACGACGCGCGCACCGTTCGCCACGAACACGCGCGCGGTCTCGGCGCCGATGCCCGACGCCGCGCCCGTAACAACCACCACCTTGCCTTCGAGTCGCCCTGCCATCTCGTCCTCCTTTGCGCGCCGCGCGCGCGTCAGTCGTTCCAACGCTCCAGCAGCTGCTCGAGCCGCTTCGCGTTCTCTTCTTCCGTCTTGGCCAGCTCGGCGAGCGCATCCTGCGCCGCCTTCGCGAGCGCGAGGGCCGCAGCGAGTGCGCGCCACACGTCGGCGCCCTGGCGCTCCGCGGCCGCTTGCAGCGCGATCTGCTCGCGCAGCGCGAGGCCGACGAACAGCGAGTCGTAGATCCGGCGCGCTTCTTCTTGCAGCGCATCGAGCTTCGCGTGCCGTGCCGGCGTCAGCGGGAACAGCGCATCCGCGCGCCGTGCGATCTCTTCTTCGCCGCGAGCGCACGCGAGCAGAGCGCCCGCATGTTGGGGCGCTTGCTTCGCCCACGCTTCGTAGCGCTGTCCCGCGAGCCGCTCGAGGCGCGCCATGAACACAGGCCGCTCGTCGCCGTCGAGCCTGCGCGTGAGCGGCGCGAGCAGCAGCCTGAGGCTCGGCGCTGCCTTGCGCGCAGCCTCGAGGCTCGCGCTCACAGCAGGCCGCCCTCCGGCGCGGCGATCGCGCGCTGGTTGTAGAGCATCTTGCGCAGCGCCTCTTGCTCTGGCTTCGAGAGCGAGCCGGGGTCCATGCGCAGGTCGCTGCCGACGGCCATGCCGCGCTGCACGCCCGGTCGCCCTGATAACTCGGCGTGCCAGCGCTTGAAGTACTTGAAGTCGTCGAGGTTCTGCCCGTGAAGCTGCGGGTTCGCCGCCCACGGGAAGCAGATCATGTCGGCGACCGTGTACTCGTCGCCCGCGAGGTAGCGGCGGTCGTAGAGGCGGTTGTTGAGCACGCCGTAAAGCCGGTTCGCTTCGTCCGAGAAGCGGCGCTTCGCGTAGCTCTGATCGCCGGCGGCGTCACCGAGGCGGTGGAAGTGTCCGTACTCGCCGAGCTTCGGGCCCTGATTCGCCATTTGCCAAATCAGCCACTGCTGCACTTCCGTTCGGCCGCGCAGATCGCGCGGGTAGAAGCGGCCCGTCTTCTCCGCGAGGTAGAGCAGGATCGCGCCCGACTCGAACACCGAGAGCGGGGCGCCAGCGTCGGCCGGCGCGTGATCGACGATCACGGGCATGCGGTGGTTCGGGTTCCACTTCAGGAACTCCGCCTTGAACTGATCGCCGCGCCCGATGTTGCACGGGACGACGCGGTAGGGAACGCCCGCCTCCTCGAGGAAGATCGTGACCTTCTTGCCGTTCGGCGTCGGCCAGTAGTGCACGTCGATCATGGGGTCCTCCGCGGGCGCGACGCCCACTCTATCGCGATCGCCGCGTCTCCTTCCGATAAGCTGCGCGCCACTTCAGAACGACCACCCCACCCTGCGCATGCGGGGCGGGGCCGTCGTGCATTTCGGAAACGCATCGTGAACGCCACGCCCACGCGCCTAACAGATCTCGCCGCACGCCTGGCCGCGCGCACGGCGCCGGCTCGGCTCGTGGGCCTGCGCGGGGCCGCGCGCGCCATCGCGATCGCGCGGCTCGCCGATGCGCACGCGTATGCGCCGGTGCTCGTCGTCGCGACCGGCGCGAAGGCCGCGGATGCGCTGATCGAAGATCTGCGCCTCGTGCTCGGCGAGCTGCCGCCCGAGCAGGGCGGTCGCGTGCGCATGTTCCCCGCGCCCGACACGACGCCGTACGACCGCTTCTCGCCGCAGCCGTTCGTGGTGGCGCAGCGCATGGACGTGCTGCACCGCCTCGCGGTGTTCGGCCAGGGCGGTGCGAACGGCAGCGCGCCGCCGATCTTCGTCGCGCCGTGGACCGCGCTCGCGCCGCGAGTTCCCTCGCGCGAGGCGGTGCTGCGCGCGTCGCTCGGCGTCGTGAAGGGGAAGCCGCTCGATCGCGACGCGTTCGTCGCCGCGCTGCTCGCCGCGGGCTATGCGCGGCAATCGGTCGTGGAGGAGCGCGGCGAAGTCGCCGTACGCGGCGGCGTGGTCGACTTTTTCCCGCCGCACCTCGCGAAGCCCGTGCGCATCGAGCTGTTCGGCGACGAGGTCGAGTCGCTGCGCGAGTTCGACCCCGCGAGCCAGCGCTCGCAGGCCGAGCTCGAGCGCGTGGTCGCGCCGCCGCCGCGCGAGCTGCTCGTGACGCGCGACCTCGCCATCGAGCGCGGCGACGCGATCCGCGCCGCGGCGCTCGCGCAGGGCGTCGCCGCGCGCGACATCGACTTGCTCCTCGACTCGCTGCTGCGCGGCAGCATTCCCGCCGGCGCCGAGTCGATCGCGCCCCTGCTCCAGCCCGCGCTCGAGACGATCTTCGAGTTCCTTCCCGAGAGCGCGCTCATCGTCATCGACGAGCCCGAGCTCGGGCACGATCGCCTGCTGCGCTTCTCGGGCGAGGTGATCGAGAACCACGACGGCGCGCGCCAAGCGGGCCGCCTCGTGTGCGAGCCCGACGCGCTCTACGTCGGCGCAGACGCGCTGCTCGCCGAGGTCTCGCGGCGGCGCGCGATCTCGCTGGAGCGCCTCGAGGTCGTGTCGCCGGGCGCCGAAGCGGTGAAGGCGTTCGGGCACGACGAGCTCGCGGCTTCGCTGCGCGCGGCGCGGGGCGAGCCGGAGCCGCTCGCTCCGCTGGTCCGCGCGCTCGCCGGCTTTGCGCGCGAGGAGATGCGCATCGTGATCGCCGCACACGCGCTCTCGGGCGCCGAGCGCACGCGCGTGCTGCTCGGCGAGTACGGAGTGGAGGCGTCGCTCGCGCGCGAGCTCGCGCCGCACACGGCGTGGTCCGCGCCGGGCGCGATCGAGGTGCGCATCGCCGATCTCAGCGAGGGCTTCGTGCTCGCGGACGAGCGCCTCGTCGTGCTCACCGAGGAAGAGTGCTTCGGGCCGCGCGAGAAGCGTCGCGCCGCTGGCAGCGCGGCCGAGGGCTTCGCGATCGAGTCATTGGGGCAGCTCAGCCCGGGCGACTACCTCGTGCACGCCGAGCACGGCATCGGCATCTACCGCGGCCTCGTCCTGCTCGACGTTGGGCGCACGCGCGACGAGTTCCTGCGCATCGAGTACGCGGGCGGCGACAAGCTCTTCGTGCCCGTGCACCGCCTCAGCCTCGTCACGCGCTTCGTCGGCAACGAAGGCGCACTGCCGCCCGTCGACAAGCTCGGCGGCGCGACGTGGGAGAAGACCAAGAGCGGCGTGCGCCGCAAAGTGCGCGACATGGCGAAGCAGCTGCTGGCCGTGCACGCCGCCCGCGAGCTCGCGGCGGGCTTCGCGTTTCCGCCGCGCGACCGCTCGCTCGAAGAGTTCGAGGCGCGCTTCCCATACGAGGAGACGCCGGACCAGCTCGCGGCCATCGACGACGTGCTCGCCGATCTCGCGCAGGCGCGGCCGACGGATCGCCTCGTGTGCGGCGACGTGGGTTACGGCAAGACCGAGGTCGCGATCCGCGCCGCGCATCAAGTCATCATGGCCGGCAAGCAAGTCGCCGTGCTCGTGCCCACGACCGTGCTCTGCCAGCAGCACATCGAGACGTTCCAGAAGCGCTTCGAGGGCCTCCCCGCCACGATCGAGTCGCTCTCGCGCTTCGACCCGCCGAAGGACGCGGCGAAGACACTCGAGGGCCTTGCGAGCGGGCGCGTCGACATCGTCGTCGGCACGCATCGCCTGCTCCAGAAGAACATCGCGTTCCACGATCTCGGCTTGCTCGTGATCGACGAGGAGCACCGCTTCGGTGTGGCGCACAAGGAGCGCATCAAGGAGCTGAAGCAGACGGTGGACGTGCTCACGCTCACCGCGACGCCTATCCCGCGCACGCTGCAGATGGCGTTCAGCGGCCTGCGCGACATGTCCGTGATCCAGACGCCGCCGCCGAATCGCATCGCGATCCGCACGCAGGTGTGCCGCTTCGACGAGTCGCTGATTCGCGAGGCGATCCTGCGCGAGACGCGGCGCGGCGGGCAGGTGTTCTTCGTGCACAACCGCGTGCAGACGATCGGCAACGTGGCCGAGCTGCTCGCGCGCATCGTGCCCGAGGCGCGCGTGATCGTCGCGCACGGCCAGATGCCCGAGCGCGAGCTCGAGCAGAAGACCTACGACTTCTTCCACGGCAAAGCCGACGTGCTGCTCTCCACCACGATCATCGAGAGCGGCGTCGACGTGCCGCGCGCGAACACGATCCTGATCGACCGCGCCGACGCGCTCGGCCTCGCGCAGCTCTATCAGCTGCGCGGCCGCGTGGGCCGCGGCAGCCAGCGCGCCTACGCCTACCTGCTGATTCCCGGCGAGGCGGCCCTGACGAGCGACGCGCGGCGCCGCCTCGAAGCGATTCAGGACCTCTCCGCGCTCGGCTCCGGCTTCCGCCTCGCGAACATGGACCTCGAGATTCGCGGCGCGGGCAATCTGTTAGGGGCCGAGCAGTCGGGCAACCTCGGCGCGGTCGGCTACGAGACCTACATGGAGCTGCTCGGCGAGGCGGTGGACGAGCTGCGCGGCAAGCAGCGGGAAGTGCAGGTCGACCCGGAGATCCGCCTCGGCGTCGCGGCGCGCCTGCCCGAGGCCTACGTCGCCGACGTGCAGCAGCGCCTCGTGCTCTACAAGCGCCTCGCGAGCGCGCCCGACGACGCCGAAGCGGATCGCCTGCGCGACGAGCTGCTCGACCGCTTCGGCCCGCTGCCGAAAGAGGCCGAGAACCTGCTCGCCGTGATCCGCCTCAAGATCGCCGCACGCACGCTCGGCATCGCCCAGGTGATGCTCGACGGCCCCGAGCTCGTCTTCACCGCCGCGTCGTCCACGCGCGTCGACCCCGCGAAGCTGCACAAGCTCGTCACGCGCCGAAGCAAAGATCTGCGCGTGATGCCGGATCAGCGCATCCGCGCGCAGCTCGCCGCGCGCGATCCCGAGGCGGTGTTCGCGCGGGCGCGCGAGGTGCTCAGCGAGCTGGGGGCGGTGTGAGAAATCGCCAATTCCCGCCAGATTGCGCCAGAGCCTACTGGTCGAACTTTCCTTGCCTCACGTACTTGTGTACCTCCCGCTCATGGTGATCAGAAGGGATCCATCGAGCCGGTTCGACACGAGGGGCGTTAAATGCCGCCTCGTTCGCGATCCAGTCGGGTCACTCGCAGACTACCTTGCACTCCTCTCGCCTTTCCTCCGACTGCCGGGCTCCTACTGGTTCCGCGGTCACGCATCGAAGGACTGGCGACTTGTCCCTTCCGCTTTGCGCTTCTCAACGCTTCGTGAGCGCGAGCGGGCGCTGGCGCTTCTCGTAGAGTTCAAGCGAGTCGCAGAGATCAAGCTCCCAGCAAGTCGCGTTCCGGCGGTCGACGAGGAATTGCGGTGGCTTCAGGTGGCACAGCACTTCGGTGTGCCTACGCGCTTGCTAGATTGGACGGCTAATCCTCTCGTGGGCCTCTACTTCGCCTGCTGCGAGCTTCCGGACGAGGATGCTCTCGTCTTCATGGTCGAAAGCAACGGTCTTGACCTGCTGGCATTTCTCGGACCAACGGTCTCTAGAGAACGGCCCCTGGTTGCTCTGTTGATCGACCTCGCGCGGCAAACTCTGCCGGCGTGAGATTGCCGAGGCTCGAGTGCGGACGGACGGTGT